>JBAXBD010000919.1:0-2337 GCA_037142165.1 Schlesneria sp.
GTCTTGTTCGTCGTAAAGTTCCGTCGAAGCGACTTCGCCAGTCTTACGGTTCCGCCAGACGGTCAGCCGCCAACGGTCATCGCGCGCACTGTAGCCCATTAAGGCCCCCTGCTTGGTTTGTCCGGCAGGTCGGGGATATTGGCTGATCGCGACCTTTTTCGTCGGGATCGCAGCGGGATTCTCAAGCAAGGGTTTCAAACTGCTGCCGTGCAGGTCGCCGGGAATCGCGAGGCCGCAGACGTCGGCGAGCGTCGGGTAAACGTCGACGAATTCTACCGGGGAGTGACATGTCTTGCCTGCTGTATTCAAACCGGGGACACTGATTAACAAAGGAGCCCGTGTGGCTAATTCAAAGTTTGTGTGCTTGTGCCAAAGTCCGTGGTCTCCAAGTTGCCAGCCGTGGTCGCCCCAAAGAACGATGATGGTGTTCTGGGCGAGGCCTTCCTGATCCAGTGCGTCGAGCAAGCGGCCAACCTGGGCGTCGGTATAGCTGATGCATGCGTAATATCCGTGGCGCAGCGTCCGAGCGAAATCGGCGGGAATCGGATCTGCCTCTGGTACACCAACATATCCATGAAGCTCGCCGTTGGCGTGTCCCGCGTAAGCAGGGGATCCTTCAGGGAGGTGGTCGATCACAGGTGTCGGAATCGTGCTCGGATCATAGAGATCCCAGTATTTCTTCGGGGCAACAAACGGGAGATGCGGTTTCAAGAAACCAACAGCAAGAAAAAAAGGTTCGTTCCGTGACTTGAGGTTATGAAGTCGCTTAACGGCTTCCTGGCAAGTGAAGCCATCGGAAAGTTCGTCATCGCTTTTTGTGCTGACTTCAAAGGCGGGAATGGTCTTCCCAGGCTTTTCTCCTTTCGGCGTCGGTTGGTCTTCGTCCCCATTGGTCTTTGCATTGGCATTCTTTTTAACACCTTTGCCGTAAGACTGAGTGATTCGTTTGGTCGGATCGGATGGATCAGTGTCGACGGTCCGGCCATTGGGATACCAGTGCGGTTCACTCCACGAAGCGCCGTCCTCAAACCCCGGATGGTAAATCTTACTAAGTGCCGCCGTATGATAACCATTGGCCTTGAAGTGCTGCGGCAGAGTGATCGCGTTTGGAAGAGCAACGCGGAAATGAGTCTGCAGATCCCAGACTTGTGTCGCGTCAGGTCGCTTCCCCGTTAATAGCGAACTTCGAGACGGGCTGCAAACGGCCTGTTGACAATAGGCCCGGTTGAACACAATCCCACGTTGAGCCAGCCGGTCAAGATTCGGAGTCTTTACAACCTTATTGCCGTAACAGCCCATTTCAGGACGCAAGTCATCGACTGCGATAAACAACACGTTCGGCTTCGCCTTGCCATCGGCAGCCTGAATCGTGCCGACGTCACCCAATCCCAGCGAAATCATTGCAATCAGACAAAACTTATTCATGTTCAAAGGCCCGAATGGAGAATGAATGTGATTGAATAAAAGTGATCAGGGTCGAGTTCGCTATTTGGCCTTGTCTTTTTTGCGATTGGCATGCCGGCCAGTACCGTTACCATCGTCGACAAATCCGCTACCCGGATCGAGTTTTGCAAGGACGGCCTGAAGCCGGCTGCGTGCCGCTTTGGCCGCAGGATCGTTCGTTTCTAGCGGCACCGGTGTTTCGGTGAAGGGTGCACCGGTCATATCAAACAGTTCACCTGCCTGATTCAGCTTCCAGTTCGCGTCACGTACATACCACATGCCAGCGAGTTGGTTAAACACCCAATCGCGTGGCGTCCCTTTTTCGCCTTTGATTTGCGACAGAAAACTGCGGCCGTCAACGACGGTTTTCTCGGGATGTTGTACGCCCGCCAACTCCGCGAAAGTCGGGACGAAGTCCGTCGCATCGACCAGATCATGAGAGACCGATCCAGCAGGTGTCGTGCCCGGCCAGTTGACGATCAAAGGAACAAGAGATCCCCCCTCTTGCATCGAACCTTTTGATCCTGAAAGCGCCTGGCCACCAATTGTGGCCCGTTTCGCCCGACCCGTTGCAGAACCATTATCTCCGAAGAAGATAATTAACGTGTTGTCTCTTAACTTCAAATCATCGAGTAATCCGGTGAGCTTGCCTACGAGTTTGTCCATGTACGTGACATTATCTGCGTAATGATCTTTCGATCCCGGAGCGCTGTCCGGCGTGGGCAAGATTTCGCCGTGAACGTGCGACAAAGCGTAATAGAGGTAAAACGGCTTGTCTCGATTGGCGGTGATGAAACTGGTGACATGATTGTGCATGACATCGGGCAGGTATTCGCCATCAACCAACTTTATCGATTTCCCATTCACCTCATAGGTATTGGCTTTGGGTTGGGT
>JBAXBD010000920.1:0-2333 GCA_037142165.1 Schlesneria sp.
GCACCGGAGGCGTAACATTCGGGAATCACTTGATTGCCGAGGCTTTGGCTGGCGGGAGGACGGGTATGAGACGGATTGCAGAAGACTCGATGACACTCAGCGGTTGCCTCTGCTTTACGCTCTGTTTTGTCATGACGGCCATCAACGCATTCGCGGACGATCGGGATTCTTTTCCCGCGAAATCGTTAATTGCTCATCAATGTATTTCGTGTCACAGCGGCGACGATGCCAAAGGAATGCTTGACCTCTCGTCACGCGAAAAGATGATTGCGGGGGGTGAGTCTGGTCCGGCATTCGACGTGAATTCGCCAGAAAAGAGCCCGATCTGGCTGCGCGTTGAACAAGATGAAATGCCACCGAAGCATCCTCTCTCGGCGGACGAAAAACGTCTGCTGAAAGACTGGATCACTGGCGGTGCAGCCTGGTCTGGTGGTTCGATTGATCCTTTAGCCATGACATCGGAGCATCGAGCGGGACTCGACTGGTGGTCGCTGCAACCGTTGCGACAGGTTCGTATTCCAACGGCCAAATCGCTCCTGGTCCGACACCAGCCTGTCGATGACTTTGTTGCCGAAAAGCTGGAAGAACGAAGTTTGAACATGTCGCCGGATGCGAATCGACGCGTTCTCATCCGACGGCTTTCGTTCAATCTTCTCGGTCTCCCCCCTGCCCCGGAACGGGTCGATCAATTTGTTCACGATGAGCGGCCGGATGCCGTTGAGCGATTGGTGGATGAATTACTTGCCTCACCGCATTACGGCGAACGCTGGGCACGACACTGGCTGGATGTTGTCCGGTTCGGGGAAAGCAACGGGTTTGAGAGAGATCTCCCTCGACCGAACGCCTGGCCTTATCGCGATTGGGTCATTAGCGCTCTGAACCGTGACATGCCCTACGACGAATTCGTCCGTTGGCAACTGGCAGGTGACCTGCTGGCTCCTGACGATATTGAAGCGATCAAGGCGGTTGGGTTTCTTGTGGCGGGTGCTCATGACACGGTTGTTCCTGTCGTGGATCGTATGCGAGCCATGATGCGGCAGGACGAACTGGAAGACATCGTCGGGACGGTCGGCCAGACATTTCTGGGGCTGACGGTGAACTGTGCCCGTTGTCACGATCACAAATTCGATCCGATCACGACTCGCGAATACTACCAGATTGCCTCGTCCCTCGCGGGGATTGATCATGGCGAGCGTGAGTTCACTCCACCTGAAGTTGTTCGACAACTCGAAGCATGGCAGCGACAAATCCATGACTTGTCAAAACAGCTTCATGATCAAGAGACCCCGATTCGAGAATCGATTTTGGCGGAACGCGAGTCAGCCAAAGGCCAGCCTGTGGTAACGAGACGCGGTCCGACGCCGCTGGCGGCCTGGGATTTTACCAAAGATCTGCATGACCAGATTGGGGACATGCATGTGAAACTCGTCGGCCCCGCAAAGCGTTCCTCCGACGGACTGATCGTCGACGGCACCTCATTCGCAAGCTCATCACCGTTGGCACAGGATGTCCTCGAAAAAACACTCGAAGTCCGTGTCCAACTGCAGACCTTGCATCAGGCGGGTGGCGGCGCGATCAGCCTGCAAACGGTGGATGGCCATACATTCGACGCGATCGTCTACGCTGAACACGAAGCGGCTCGATGGATGCCCGGAAGCAACGGCTTTCAGCGGACATTGTCGTATCGTGCCACCTCCGAAGAGCAGGCCGACAAGGAAGCTGTCGTCATGACCCAGGTTCATCTAGCCGACGGGACGATCATCGCGTATCGGAATGGGCAGCCCTATGGCAGTCCGATTCGTAAGGATGTCGCAGTCAAATATGAAGCCGGAAAAGCTCAGGTCCTGTTTGGCCTCAGACATGGGACCGACGTCGGTGGGAATCGGATGCTGAAAGGGACGATCCTCTCTGCAAAGCTTTATGGCAAAGCTCTGACTCCGGAAGAAGTCGCCATTTCGGCGGACGCAACGAACACATTTGTGACGGAAGCCGAAATCCTGTCGAAGCTGAGTCATGATGAGCAGTCAGCACGAGTCGCCCGGCAGAACGAATTGAAATATCTGCGACAGGTGCATGCCGACCTGAAAAAGCGGGGACCGTTAACCGTTTACACTGCCATCGCGACGCAATCTCCACCGATGAAGATTCATAAGCGAGGGAGTGTCGTGTCGCTCGGTGACGAAGTCGAGCCGGCAGGGTTGGCAGCGATTTCGGGGTTAAGTCCCCAGTTTGAGCTTCGGCCCGACGCGATTGAATCGCATCGACGCCGTAAACTGGCAGAATGGATTACCGATTCGCGCAATCCTCTGTTTGCCCGGGTGATGACGAATCGG
>JBAXBD010000921.1:0-2331 GCA_037142165.1 Schlesneria sp.
CTCCGATGTTCAAGCCAGGCACTCGAAACCCTCCTCGAAATCTGACTTGGCAACACAGTCAAGGTGCCTGGCATAATGTTCGATCTGCGGGGTCACCAATTGCGGTTGTTTCGCGGCATCATCCCAACGGCGGAGTGCGACCGCCGCTTCGCAGAATGGATTCGATCGAAATAAGGCGACTTCATCGACAGTCATGATTCCCCCTTGCAATCGTAAGCTGACGACCGATGCCGGACTGAGTTGTGCCATGTAGTCTGATTCCGTTGCGCAAAGATAACGCTTCGCAGCAACATGTAGCCTGACCGGTTCGACGACTTCCGGACCGAATCGACGCTCCAGCCACTGAGCGGCAAGCGTTTCGTGTTGATCGTCGATCCCTCGTTCCGGTGCGTCATCATCGAGATGGTGAAGCAAGTGACCCACGTCATGTAACAATGCTGCGGCAATTAACGAGGAACTGACACCTGCTGTCTCCGCAAAAAATGCGGCCTGCAAAGCGTGTTCTTGCTGAGTCACCGCTTCGCGACCATATTGAGAACCGCCCCGTTTTTGAAAGAGTTGTATCACCGTGATCGTTGTCGCACAGTGGTTGCCGTCCGTCTCAAGCATTTCTTGAAATCCTCATCGGTCCTTCATCATTCGACAATGTCGATCGTGTATACAAAAGATTGTAGTACACTACGGATCACAAAGGGTGCGGTGAACGAGTCAATTTTCCGCGAGTTTTTGATGAAATTAGTCAAGGAATCTGGCATTGAAACTCGAATCGGCGATGCCAACAACCGCAATCGTTTCAGCGATTTCGCGTTCGCATTCTGGACGGTGACTGCGGCTTTTGGCTGTTACTTCTGCATGTACTTCTTCCGTAAGCCATTCACGGCTGCTCGTTTCCACGATGCCGATGTCTGGGGGCTCAGTTTCAAGATCTTGCTCGTGATGGCTCAGGTGGCAGGCTATATGCTGTCAAAATTTATCGGTATCAAACTCATTGCGGAAATGCCGCCGCACAGACGAGCAATGACCTTACTTTGGCTGATTTTCGCGGCTGAAGGAGCATTAGTCTTATTCGGTCTGATCCCACGACCTTGGAATGCTGTCTGCCTGTTTCTGAATGGATTACCGTTAGGAATGGTCTTCGGTTTGGTGCAAGGTTATCTGGAAGGGAGAAGGCTGACGGAATTGCTGACAGCGGGGCTTTGTGCGAGTTTCATAGTGGCTGACGGCATGACGAAGTCGGTGGGAACCTGGTTACTTTTTCAAGGTGTTACAGAAGATTGGATGCCCGCCGTCGCTGGGTTGATCTTTCTGATCCCCTTTGGCATCTGTGTGGCGATTCTGGCAAGAACGCCCCCGCCAACCGATATTGACGTTGCCGCCCGCAGCAAACGAGACACGATGGACCGATCCGAGCGACTGGCGTTCGTCAGACGCTATGGAATTGGATTAATGCCAATCGTGCTGATGTACCTTCTGGTCACGATTGTGAGAAGTATTCGCGCCGATTTCGCGCCGGAAATCTGGAAAGAACTGGGAAACGCGACCGCGCCGTCAGTCTTCACCCGTTCCGAAACGATCATTGCGTTCTGTGTGCTGTTCTTGAACGGCTCGGCCGTTCTGATTATTAACAACCGCAGGGCATTCCTTTCATCCCTCGCAACGTGTGGATTGGGATTTGTGCTGATGATGGCGGCATTATTAACACGCACGTCCTCAGTCGACAGCGGTTTCAGTTTCATGGTGCTGATCGGATTGGGACTTTACCTTCCTTATGTCGCCGTGCATACGACTTTGCTGGAACGGATGTTGGCGATGACCGGCGAAAGGGGAAACGTAGGCTTCCTGATGTATGTCGCCGATTCGGTAGGATATCTGGGATACGTCGTCGTCATGGTCTTGCGTAATTTCCATCCGTCAGCAACCGGCGTTCTTGGACTGTTGACGTTTTTCAGTTGGCTGACGATTGTGATTTCTATCGCTTGTCTCGCGACGAGTTGGATCTATTTCTCGATTGTCAAGAAAACGTCATGACGCCGACCACTTCATCTGAAAATTCCAGCAAGGCTCCCGCGAACGAAGTTCCTGTACTTAACCAGTCACGCGACGCGAATGGACCGGCGTTAACAGTGCAGGCGGCGGTTTTTGCGGGGGTGTCGGGTGAGAAGGGACTGTGTCAGTTAACGGTCCCTGAGCTTGGCGAATCCGAGGTCCTTGTTCGCGTGTCAGGCTGCACGATTTGTGGAAGCGATCTGCATAGCTTTCACGGACGTCGAACCGTTCCAGTTCCGACGATTCTGGGTCATGAGATCGTGGGCGAGATCGTCGACATGGGAG
>JBAXBD010000922.1:0-2324 GCA_037142165.1 Schlesneria sp.
CTCGGGAATTGCCACGGACGCGTGATGCGGTTCAGTTCCATTCAGGCGATCTCGCGGCGTTTGTGAATGGTCGCCTGCGGAGGGCGTTTCGTAATATCTGGTTTGTTGGAGGTGGCGTCGTCTGCGCCGAATGTCTTCGTCTCGGGCTGGCCGACGAAATTCGCTATTCCATTCTGCCGATCTTGATTGGTGATGGAGTCCCATTCTTCCAACGGTTGGAAAGCGACATCCCTCTGCATCTGGCGGAGGTCAAGGCCTATCAAAGCGGCATGGTTGAGCTTCGTTACGAAGTCATGCGTGCGAAGATTTCAGACAACTAAAACGGAGACCGTCAGTAAGGTTTATGATCGCTTTGAGTAGATCTTCTTCAGTCATAGATCCCGTGCCTGGAGCTTTTAAGCGATTTTACAAAAACCCGGCTGTTAACATGGCAATGATCAAAGTTGCCACATCAAATTATCGACGCTCCAGCATAATCTCAGAGCGACCCCAGCCAGGATTTTCGAATTTTCCTGATCGGAACGTCTTGACTGACTGCTACAAGTTAACCAGTTTCCGCAAAACTCACGCGTCTTGGAAATCCTGGTTTGGTCAATACTCGGCTTGAAGGTGCTCATCTGCATCCGCCGATACCGTTATGATGAGCACGGAGTCGGCATTTGCGTTTGAACGGCATTCATGGACGAAAGTACGCAACGTGATGCGCTTTATTTCAGGGCTTTGCCTCATTCTTTTGCTGGGTAACTTCGCTGCGGCCCAGCAGCAATCGGGTCATTACCCTCAAGGCGCCGAAGGTTTAAAGGGGGCCACACTCCCCCCGCCGGGAACATACCTCAAATGGTACAATATCGCATATGATGCAGGCACGCTGCGAGATGCGAACGGCCATACAGTTCCTGCGGGATTAGATCTGGACGTCTTTATTACAGCCCCCCGTTTTATCAAGATGACCGACCTCAAGGTTTTTGGCGGGGATTACGGATTCGATGTCGCCGTCCCTTTCGTCAGTGTGGATCAACAGGTCTCAGCACTCGGAATCAAGCAATATAAATCCGGAATAGGGGATATCCTGGTCGAACCAGTGATTCTCGGCTGGCACTTCAAGCGATGTGATTTAGGGTTGGCTGCGGGAGTCTGGTGCCCGACCGGCGATTACGAATCGTCAAGCCCCGTCAACGTTGGCAAAGGTTATTGGACCGCGATGTTCTCATGGGGAGGAACACTCTATTTCGACGAAGAGAAGACGTGGCATTTGTCGACACTCTGCCGCTATGAATCAAGCAGCACGAAAACCGACCGTGATATCCGACCTGGGGACTGCTTCCATATCGAGTGGGGTTTAGGAAAGACAATTGCCAAGAACTGGAACGTTGGCCTGACTGCTTATACGTTTTGGCAAACCACCAGAGACAGCGGTTCGGCCGTAAATTACGACAACAGCATTCACGACAGCTTCTACGCTCTCGGCCCTGAAGTGAACTACTTCTACGCCCCATACAAGACCATTTTTTCGGTCCGAACTCAAACTGATATGGGAGTGATCGGTCGCACTCAAGGACAGAACACTGTCATTTCCCTGACAAAAATTTTCTGAGCTTGTACCGACGTTGTTCTCGTTTGTCCAGAATCGCTGACTTTTGTGCTTGCTATCCGGTCTGATACAGTCTCGTTTCTTGCCGAGATTGTTTTCCGACACTTTGGATGAGAGGTGCCAAGTTGCCAGTTCTGAACGATGCCGTTTTGACTCAGTTTTCGACCGCTCTGTTTGCTGCCTCAGGCGTTCATGAAGCAGAAGCAACCCTTGTTGCGAAAAGTCTTGTCGACGCGAACCTGCGCGGACACGATTCTCATGGGGTGATGCGAATCCCGTTCTACATTGGCAAAGTCCTGGATGGGACGCTCAACCCCCATGCAAAATTAGCTGTCGAGAAAGAATCGGCCAGTTCGCTGGTTTGTGATGGAGGCTGGGGACTGGGCCAGGTCCTGTCTCAAGATCTGATGCGACGACTGATCGCCAAGTGCCAGACGTCGGCCATTGCTTGTGGAACACTCCGTCGCGCCTGCCATATCGGTCGCCTGGGTGAATACGCAGAAATGGCCGCTTCGCAAGGCCTGACCGCAATTGTCATCGCCAATAATCAGGGTGCCGCGCAGCGCGTCGCACCCGTCGGAGGCAAACGACCTCGATTGGGAACAAACCCCATTTGCATTGGCATACCAGGAGGTGCTAACGGTCCGTTTATTTTCGATATCGGAACGAGTGCGACGGCAGAAGGCAAAGTGCGCGTCAAAAAGATCGCTGGACAACCTGTTCCTCTCGGTTG
>JBAXBD010000923.1:0-2323 GCA_037142165.1 Schlesneria sp.
GCAAATGCCTCATCCCGGCTGCGGCAGCGGACAAGCCAAGAGCGTCGGCGACTTCGCTATTGCCGAGTTGTTCAAAGTGCCTCATCAACACAATTTCGCGGTCTTCGTCTTCGAGCTGATCCAGAGCCAGCACGAAGCGAGCTTCTAATTCCTTACGGATGCTGGCGGCTGCCGGTGTCAGCTCGTGGTCGGCCAATTGACCCATCAGGTCGAATCCCGATTGATCCGAAAACTGAGGTGCGGCGATCGACTGTTCCCGGTCAAGACTGCGGCGCTGTGCACCTCGATGTCGCCGATACACGTCGATCATCCGGTCTTGTGCCAACTGCCGCAGCCACAGATGAAACGGCATTTTCGGATCTGCCAGATAGTCCTGAAGTCGCGTGTTGGCTTCCAGTAACACGTCTTGAACGACATCGCTGGCGTCGACCCGTCTGGCAATTTTGCGGTCGAGCCTTAGTTGAATCAGTTTTTTGAGCGAAATGCGGTGCCGTTCCAGCAGCCGGTTCACAGCCGCGCGATCCCCCTGTCTGGCGTTCGCCAGCAAGTTTTGCGTCACGGTCTGTTCGGGCCAAAGCGCCATATGGTTTTTAAGAATACGTGGGGAGATTCGTTTCAGCTTCATAAATTACGCTGTGAATCCGTTTTGTGCCACTGCTTTGGAGTCTTCGGAAAAGCAGTGCTCTTTTACCTTAACAATGGTCGAAGAGCACTGCTTGCCCGAAGACGTGCAAGCAGTGGCACGGTCTTTTACGGACCTTGCAAAGCCTGCTGTTCATTTTTTTGTGCCGCTTCCATCCGATCCAGCGGATAGTCACTAATGGGAATGCCAAGGCTGCGGACTTCTTGAAGTCGACGCCAGGCGAGTGTTGTTCTGGCTTCGCGGCGGGCCACTTCAGCCGGATCCTGGTTACGTTTGTCGAACGGTCCTTCAACGAGAACAGGTTCAAATCCAGGATCGACGATGAACTGAGCCGCGACGGGATTGCAGCGAAGATGTCGCTCTTTAGCCGTCATCAGATAACGAGCCTCCACCTCGCCCAGCACGAATCGCAGATAAAGATCGCTTTGCGTGATGTCCTCGACTTCCGCTCCACAAACCTCGCACAAATATCCAAGCTCGCATTTTGCCATAAATTCTCTACCAGCTTCTTTCACAAGTAGTCTATCAAACTTCGAACTTCGGATTCCGTGCCACTGCTTAGGAGTCTTCGGAGAAGCAGTGTCTTCGCTTTCTGTCGGGCAAAGAGCACTGCTTGCCCGAAGACGTGCAAGCAGTGGCACGCTAATATAAATTCTCTACCAGCTTCTTTCACAAGTAATCTATCAAACTTCGAACTTCGGATTCTGTGCCACTGCTTAGGAGTCTTCGGAGAAGCAGTGTCTTCGCTTTCCGCCTGGCAAAGAGCACTGTTTGACGGAAGACGGTCAAACGGTGGCACGCGAACTGACGTCGATATTCGATCAATCAACTCAAAATATCCTGAATAATCTCGCCATGGACGTTGGTTAACCGTCGTTCGATTCCGTTGTGGTAATAGGTCAATCGCGTATGGTCGATCCCCAGCAGTCTTAGCACTGTTGCATGGAAGTCGGGCCATGTCACTTGTTGGTCGACCGATTTCCAACCGATATCGTCCGTCGCACCGTAACTCATCCCGTGCTTCAGTCCGCCCCCGGCCATCCACACGCTGAATCCATACATGTTGTGATCGCGACCTCCGCCAAGCACGTTGGCTTCGGATTGAGCGAAGGGTGTTCGACCAAACTCGGTGGTGAATAACACCAGCGTGTCGTCGAGCATCCCTCGCTGACGCAAGTCCCTCAGCAGTGCGGCGACGGGCTGGTCAACTCGAAGTGCTTCCTGCGCATGGTTTTCTTTCATGTTTTCATGGCCGTCCCAATTGATGCGAGGTGACCCGAATGAGCCACCCGCAAACAGTTGGACGAAGCGCACACCTTGCTCCAGCAATCGTCGTGCAAGCAGACAACTGCGACCAAACTCAGCCGTTTCCGCTCGGTCCAGACCATAGTCCGATTGAGTCGCTGCGGTCTCGCCCGTCAGGTCAGTGACTCGCGGAACCGAGAGTTGCATTTTTGCTGCCAGTTCATAACTGTTCATTCTCGCGATCAGGTCACTTTCCGGTCGGGTTTCCTGATGATGCCGATTTAAGGCCGCAATGAATTCACGAACATCCGCCTCGCTATCGGGACTCTCAAACGACGACTGGCCGGCCGGGGCGTTGGTCGGCCGAGCAGGAAACAGGTCATCAATCGGCTGGCCCTTGGTCCGGAAGGCCACCCCCTGATACCGAGCGGGAAG
>JBAXBD010000924.1:0-2319 GCA_037142165.1 Schlesneria sp.
GGGTACGACAGCGATGAGGTCACTGGCCGAATTGCCGGAAAGTGATGCCGCAGCGTTTGACGTCGAGTGGCAGCGCGAGGCGTTGAATTGGGCGGCTGGTCAGGTCAGACCGGAATTCGAACCGGCGACGTGGGACGCTTTCTGGCTGACAGCAGTTGAAGGGGAATCGCCGAAAGCGGTGTCGGCTCAAACCGGCAAGAGCCTCGGGGCGATCTACATCGCTCGCACGCGGATCATGAAACGCATTCGAGCGAAGGTCGACGAATTTCTGGACACAGGAGAAGAATCGTGACCGCGCGGACGATTGATTGTGATCCGAAACTCATTGCCAGTTTCATCGCCGGGGAACTGTCGGACTTTGAATGCCGCACGCTCGAGACGCATCTTGACGGCTGTGCTCAATGCCGAGAAAAACTCGATTCCCAAACGGCAACGCCTGAGGAATGGAGCGATTTGCGGACGTCGTTAAGCCAGAGGTCGACGCATAACATTGCGGCCTACGATGAAGACTCGTGCGTCTCCAGTTCGCGGCGATCGTTGGAAAAGGATCTGGAATACTATCGAAAGCTGCTTGGGCCAAGCGACGATCCTCGAATGCTGGGGCGCATCGGCACGTATGAAATTATCGGACTCCTCGGTCGCGGAGGTATGGGTGTCGTCTTCAAGGCGTTCGACGCTCCGCTCAATCGATACGTCGCAATCAAGCTACTGGCCCCGCTGTATCTGGCTTCAGGAGCTGCCAAACAACGTTTCGTTCGGGAAGCTCGCTCGGCGGCAGCAGTGATACACGAAAACGTCGTCGGCATTCATGCGATCTCGGAATGGCAGGGGATTCCTTATTTAGTAATGACGTTCATTCGCGGCGAGTCACTGCAAAAGCGACTGTCTCAACGAGGGGCGCTGTCCGTAAAGGAAATCTTGAGAATCGGCTTACAAGTGGCTCAGGGATTAGCGGCCGCGCATGCGCAAGGTTTGATCCATCGGGACATCAAACCGGCCAATATCCTGCTCGAAACGGAAGTCGATCGCGTAAAGATCACCGACTTCGGACTGGCCCGCGCGATTGATGATATCCAGTTGACAGGGTCGAATGTCGTGCTCGGCACGCCGGAGTACATGTCACCGGAGCAGGCACGGGACGAACCACTGGATTATCGAACTGACCTCTTTAGTCTCGGGGCGGTGCTTTACGAGGCATGTACCGGCCGCTCTCCGTTCCGGGCATCGACCGCTTATGGAGCGATTCGCAAAGTCACCGACCACACACCGCCGCCGATACAGGAACTCAATCCTGAAATGCCCGATTGGATGGAAGCGGTGATTACAAGTCTTCTGGCGAAGGACGTTCAAAGCCGTTTTCACTCGGCAGAAGAGGTCGCGACCGCCTTGCAGCAATGTTTAGCACATGTCGAGCAGCCTCGGTTGGTTGCTCTTCCTGACTCAATTTCACGCCGTACCGCGCGCTGGCGACGCGTCCAAACAAGGAGAATGATCGTGACTGTTTCTGCTACTCTCGCTGCCATCGCAATGGGATGGATGATGCTCGCGCAGTTGCTCCCGACTCAAGCACCCGAGAAACCGGGCAAGGACAAGTCGACACTGCTCGCAAAAAACGAATCGCCGAAGCAAAAGGGGAAAACTCAAAAGGCCGCGTCGACGCAAACACAGCCAACAGTACCGGCTCAAGCCGATCAAAATGAGCAGGAGACGACCGACGCCTCAAACGATACGGGGGACGCTAAGAGCAACGCCGATGACGCCGACGAAATGGCTGATCAACCGTCAGCGACGGCGGGAAATTTCAACATCCGTCTTCGGAAAGTGGCTGGTGTCTCACGACAACAGATGTCGATCAAGATGGACCCGGCGAAGATGTTCTCCAAACTCAATGCTCAATCTTCAACAACGGGCAAGGGATCGCCTCAAAACAGGACTGAGATCAACAGTTTCGGAAATGGACTGCCCAACGTAGGCGGAGGGGGTATTACCAATGGCTTCAGCAGTGGGGGTGGCGGAGTTGTCACCTCATCGGGTTCAACGTTTTCCACGGGAGGACGTCCGTTCAACCCGACTTTGGGATTGGCTTTTGATATTGAACCCAAGAGTGGGCGCGTGAAAGCGGCCCGCAAGTCGAACAATTCCGGGAAAAATGACGGATCAACGAGCCAGATCGTCGAGATCGGACAAAACCTGGTTGCGACCGGCGAAAATGGTGAGAAACTCGAAAATCAAGCCGACAATCCCATGACGTTGCGAAGTCTCGAATTCGAAGGGTCGGTTCCCGGAGCGTTCCCGGTTTATCTTGAAGAGACAGAACAG
>JBAXBD010000925.1:0-2315 GCA_037142165.1 Schlesneria sp.
AGCAAGTTCGGTCCGCTAGCCGACATGTCTGGCAAACCGGTCAGGCGTTCGTTTGAATTCATTCGGCAAGACCATACAGAGAAGAAACCACTAGAATATCGGTGTACCAACCAGAGGTATCGAACCACCCAGATTCATACCAACGCGTTTGAACAAGTCGAGCATGAAGGTCAGCGGCGTCTGTTCAACGCTGACGACATCGCCCGGCTCAAGCCGAATATTGGCTTCGGCTTTTTGTTTTGCGTTCGCAAGGCTGAGCTGAATGATGTACGTCTTGACGCGATCAGGCTTCTTCACATCAATCGATTCAAGTTCGGTTCCCGGCTTGCGGCGAATGACGAAAACCTTATTCGCCGCCAGAGAACTGACACCACCCGCCAGAGCGATCGCATCGAGCAGGCGAAGTTCTTCGGCGATCGGGAACTCATAACGTCCAGACTTATTAACCAAACCTAAAACGTGAAGAGGTTCAGGATCTCGCTTTTCGACGTAGACGACTGCGCCATCTTCCAGTTCATAGCCGCCAGTCCCGTTTTTTGTGGCCGAGACCAGATCAACCTTGATCGTATCTGATGACGATCCTGCCAATTCGACACTATGCCCGACTTGATCGACCCCTTCTCGATTTTTTCCAGCGACCTTGCTGGAACCGGAACCGGAATTGATCGCAGAATTCGCACCTGGATTACGGATGACGACCTGAGTTCCTGCTGCATCAGCGAGCCCTTCGGCGCTGCTGAGAGCGGACAGAAGGTCGCTTTGGCCTCTTGGCAAGTTATAAACAGACGGCTTTTTCACCGCCCCGGCCACCATAATCCGGTTCGTACGCTGAGATTTCATTGTCATTGTGACGTTAGGATTGCGATAGAGTCCCCGTTCAACACATTCGTAAACAATCGCGGCTTCAGCGGCTTCCATTTTCAAGCCAGCCAGTGGGACACGGCCGATTTGAGGGATATTCGCGGTCCCATCTTCTTCAATTCGAACGGGAAGTTTGACGGTATCTTTTTCGCTAAGCCCGGCGGCGATCGTTACTTCAACAACGTCACCCCGATCCAGCACGTCCGATTTGCGGGAGGCACTCGCCAATCGAGTCAGGTCGATGGTCTGAGGATTCTCTCGAACTCCTGCAACATATTGCGAAGGAAGTGATTGGAAAGTGTACTTTTCGCCCTTAATTGTGGCACAGCCGAGGCTGGATAACGCCACAAGAAAACCACAGAAGATTCGGAAAGACATGGCAATACGCCGATGCCCTGGCGTTAACGGCATTGCCGCAGCGCGCGTTTCCGGAACTCTCTTCATCATCGATTCTGGCGTCATCGCATTGGAAAGCGATTCAACCGAAAGATGTGGAAGAGACCATACTGACTCAGGCCGTGTTGCCGAGGGAGTCACTTTTTCTGGGCATCCAAAAGGGGAGTGTTGATAAGGCGAGAAGTCGCCGACATGAAATTCGATTTGCCGAAGCGCGCGGAATCTACGAGAAGCTTCTCAAACCGTCAATACGAGTCACGTCGGTCCAGAAATCTGAAGCGGAAATCAGGTTTCGGGCAAAGAATCTCTGAAAAATCCCGTTACGCTCAAAGGGAGCGAAGCAGGTACACACAACGATCGCACCTATTGCAGAGACCCGAAACGAAGAAAAGAAAGACTGGAACACTAATCAGCACTCATCTTCGCTAATCAGAAAATTCAAAACTCTTTTAACTTCTGCTGACTCTTATTCGTGCGATTCGTCAGATTCGTGGTTCAAAATCTTTTGAATTTGTCTGTGTGAATCAGTGTTCATCGGTGGCAAGTTCTCTTCTCTTTCACACTGCCGACCGGGAATCGTTGATCGTTTTCTGGCAAACGAAACGGTGGGTAAAGGCAAGCTTGCCCGTGGAGCTAAGGTATCATCTGGCGGTTATCCCGTTAACGATTCAGGTACGCCGGGTCACGAACATTGCGTTCTGCAACGGGACGCGAGATTTTTGACGAATCGAAAAGTTGCCGTACGGTCTCGTCAAAGCTGAGCATTCCGTCTTCACGGCCGGTCATCAGGTAGTTGTCGATGGTTTCAAACTTCCCGTTTCGAATGGCGCTTGCGATTGGAAATGTGTTCCACATGACCTCGAGCGCCAGATGGCACTTGTGACCGGGCTGAATATCGGGCAGAAGGCGCTGCGCAACGATGGCTCGCAGACAGAGCGCCAGTTGCGAACGAATGTCCCGTTGAGCCTCATTGGGAAACAAGCCGGTGTACTTGGTAATGGCCACCTTGGCGTCACGCGAATGCAGCGTTGTAAAGACGAGATGTCCGGTTTCTGCTG
>JBAXBD010000926.1:0-2311 GCA_037142165.1 Schlesneria sp.
GGGTCATGGCACTGCACGTTTAGGGCCGGATGGGGAGCAACTCGCGATCTTGTGTCGATTAGTGGTTCGGTTGATTCGAACGGGAACGTCCGATCTTCGTTCAACGGAATCGTTTGGAGATTCAAGATCTAATGCGACGTGAACCCTTTCTCGATGCAGGTCTGACATTCGACCGTGCACAGAGCCGGACGCCAAAGCGACCTTCATTCCACCGTCGGTTGCGCACTGGCGCGATCGTGATCTTGGCTTTGGCTCCGGTGTTCATCGGACTCTTTGCTGGTGCTCACGTAGGCGCACTCACACTCTCAACGCGTCGACCCAGCCTTTTGCTGGTGGCCGGTTCGGCTCCCGGATGTGGGCAGAGTTGCGCTGGTCGAGATTTTTCGAACGTAGATCTATCTGGACAAGATCTCACGAATGTGAACTTCTCGAATGCCAATTTTTCGAATGCGAATCTTTCGAACGCCAATCTCACCGATGCCAATCTGACTGGCGCGAATCTGACTGGCACGCAGATAAACGGTGTTACGTGGTCGAACTCGACATGTCCTGATGGTGCTGCGGCGAATACCGTCGGAACTTGGCATCATGTCGTTGCTTCTGTTGGGCCTGCCGGCCAGCGGCTCTATGTTGATGGAGCGCTGGCGGCCTCGAACGCAACGACATCTGGGAGCGGATTCCCCTCGTATTTCCATTTTGGCGGCCCAGTGGATGCGAACAGTGGAACGACACAGAATTCGGCGCGAATCGCCCAGGCAGCGGTGTTCCCAAATCAGCTGACACAAACGCAGATCAAATCGCTTTACAACGTTCGTGCGTCGTCGACGGGTCTATCGAATCTCGTGAATTCCATGAATCCGATCTTTTACCTGCCGATGAATAATGGAACGACGAATGCGGCCGGAGGAAGCGTCGGAAACGGTGTTGTGGCCGGCTACGCGGGTGGATCAGCACAACCTTCAACAACTGTCGGACCAGCGCGTTCGGGCTCGTATTTGTTTTCAAATTCGCAGGTGTCGTCAGCAAGCCCCTACACGTTTACGAATTCGTCGGCCTATTCGGTGTCTTTCTGGTTCCAAGCGAATCAGACTTATCAGCGACTTGAGCGCGTCTCCAACTCGCAAGCTATTGGTCAGGGAATCTGGACGACCGAAATTGCCTACAACTCTGGGGGTACTGGCCTTCTTGGTCTGTGGCAGTGGAACGCGAATCTTGGTCAATCGTCATACATCCAAACGACCACGAGTTACGCGCCGAGCACAACGCCGAGTTGTGTCGCCAATTTAGCGGCGTCAATGAACGGCACCTTTGTCGGTCCCGGTGCGGATGTGCAGAACGTCAATTTCGGATCAGCTGATCTTTCGAATCGTGATCTGAGCTGGACCAACATTTCCGGCGCAAATCTTTCCGGCGCGAATTTGACTGGCGTCATCGCCTCAAACGTGACGTCGTCTAGTACGACGCTGTTGCCCGTTGGCTGGTCGGTGAATAACGGCTATCTCGTTGGGCCGGGTGCGAATCTTTCGAATGCTGACCTCTCCGGAATGGACCTGTCGGGAGTCAATTTTTCGAATGCCAATTTCAGTGGCGCCACATTTAGCGGCACAAGTCTTCGCTACGCGAACGTCACCAATGCCAACTTCTCGTCGACTTCGCCATCTGGACTCATCACGGGTGGACTAATCGGCACAGCGGCAACACTCCCAGCAGGGTGGACACAGCAATCAGGTTTGTTCCTCGGTCAAAACGCCAATCTCACCGGAGTGAATCTGACTGGAACCGATCTCACAGGCCTGAACCTTTCTGGAGCCAGTCTCCGAAACGCTGTTCTGACGAATGTCAACCTGACGAACGTCAATCTTTCAAGTGCCAACCTGACCAACACGAAACTTTCGGGAGTCAATCTCTCGTCGGCAAACCTCACCGGTGCGACTGCGACGGGAATCACGGGCACATCGCTCACTGCAAATGGCCAAACCACATTCCCGAGCTCTTCTTGGAAAATTGTGGGGGGAGTTCTTGTCGGCCCTGGGGCGAACTTAAAGAACATCAATCTTTCGAACCTCAATCTTTCAAATGCGAATCTCACCGGCACAACGTTGACCGGCGCCAACATCTCAGGGACGAATTTCAGTGGGGCCGTACTCACAAACGTCTTGAGCGGTTCGTTGCAGTCATCGACGGCGCCGACATTGCCTAGCAATTGGTCGGTTGTGAGCGGTTATCTGATCGGTCGAGGGGCCAATCTCACAAACCTTTCGGTGTCACCACCTAGAACCTCGGTCTCGGCGGCCGCACTAAGCGCGAGTTC
>JBAXBD010000927.1:0-2306 GCA_037142165.1 Schlesneria sp.
GTGCCACATTCCTCACCGGGGCCCGTGCTCGCAAGACTGCTGGCAGCGACATCCATGTCGGTGTCTCTGTTGATCAGGTTGCCGCCCAGAAACTCGGGCACCTGACGCGGTTTCCCTCGCTCGAACTTTCATCCGATGTTGTACGCAATTCTGGCAGTTGTGATTCCGGCTATGCGTGTGCCTATCAATATAATCTGGCGTGGAGTTCGCCAACGACACCCGTAAGCCCGGAACCGAATCCAAGACTTGTCTTCGAACGGCTGTTTGGTGCCGGAGACAAAGCGGACCGTCAAAAGAACTTTGCGATTCGGCAAGAGACCGAGAAAAGCATTTTAGACTTTGTCCTGGAAGAAACGGGTGATGCACGCCGACGTCTCGGAAATCAAGATCTGCGTAAATTTGACGAATACCTGACTGTCGTCCGGGAAATGGAACAGCGACTGAAAGCAGCAGAAAAATTCAAAGATCGTCCGGAACCCGACGTTCAAACGCCGGCAGGCATTCCCTCCGATTTTGCCGAATACATGCAGTTTATGTATGACATGCTGATCCTGGCTTTTCAGACCGATTCGACTCGAATTGGCACGCTTTTGCTGGCTTACGACGGAAGCAATAAAACCTATCCGCAAATCGGAATTCCCGAAGGGCATCACTACCTGACTCACAATCAGCGGAATCCCCAGCTTGTGAAAAAGGTCGCCGAAATCGATAAGTACCATCTCAGTTGTTTTGCGAAATTCCTCGAAAAAATGTCGAAGATCGAGGACGTCGATGGAAACTCGTTATTGCATAACTCAATGATCGTCTACGGAGGGGCAATCGCGGACGGTAATCGCCACACCCACGACAACCTTCCTGTGATTCTGGCGGGACATGCAGGGGGAGCCTTTACCACCAGTCGCTTTTTCAAAGCTCCGAAGCAGCCCATGTCGAACCTGTTCGTCACGATGCTGAATCAATTCGGAGTCCAAACCGACAAGTTCGGTGACTCGAACGGCCGTCTCACTTTTTAATCGAATCGCGCCCTTGCTGACCTACGTCCTGGGGCCGATCAGAACCAGTGAAAGCCGTCGCCCATAGAACCACATCGGATCTCCCACAGCCGCGATTTGCCAGGCCTGACCCGTATCTGCCGAAATGCGAATATCTCGCCTTGTCCATTCAAGTACGAGGAATCGTGATTGAGGCTTCTGTCGTTCTTTATCCATCGCTTTCGTCAGCCCGGCATCCCACCCTTCCGTGGTCACCAGTTCTGCCTGAGGCCAGCGACTTCGTAAGATATACCTCAGTGACACAGGGATGGGATCTCGACTCGCGATGAGTGAAATCCGCTGTACATCAGGTAGCGTCTCGAGTCGCGACTTCAAAACCGACATTCGATTCTCGTCCTCTGTGACACTATTTCGCGTATCAAGACCGGCGGACAAGCAACCCAATAGTGAAAAAGAAACGGTGAAACGCAATAGCTGACGCCATCCTGCTTCGGTCCATCCCGTGTTGCTGAAGCTGACTGCAGATGCCAACTGCGGACCCAGCGCCAACATGATTGTTGTCAGAATGGCACAAAGTATTCCCGACGCGTAAGACATCGTAAGTCGCGAAACAACCAGACCTGCAACCAGGACAATCAATGCACATTCGACCGGAGGCGAGACCTTACGTTCGATCAGCGAACCAATCCCCAGTGCTGCCAGCAAAATCGTTGGAGTCAAAAGTGCGACGTTCCAGACCAATGTGTTGGTGATCGTCATCGATCCTGCGATCTCGACAATCACTCGGCCAACGAACAAAGACGACCACCACAACAATAAGTACTCGTAACTTCGTCGAGACAATCCTCCGGTTGAATTACGGGATTCCTGCCAGCAACGATGCAGCCCTACCAACAGCCAGCCGATCAGCATCGCCGATTGAGTCAGCCAATTACTCCAGGATTGTTGAAAAAGAGGACAAACGTCGGTCCGCCAATCGGATTCTCCCGGTTCCAGGCACTCTTTAGGAAGACAAGTCCACCAGGCGCGCCAGAATGGACTTCCGTGTTGTTTGAACATCATCAGTTCCCACCAGCCACTCACCAGGAAACCGACCACGACGAGCATGAGAATCGATCGCAAAGCTGGCGAACCCAGAACCCGCGTATCATTGGTTAACTCACTGATCGACCTGGTTCTGGGAGGCGAGATCAATCCCAACAGAAAGAAAATCAAAGGGACGCTGAACGCAATGGGACCAATTGCCAGTAACGAAATGCCAAACAAAACGCCACTGCCAAAAAGATTCAACGAGACCAGTGACTGACCCTGCTC
>JBAXBD010000928.1:0-2306 GCA_037142165.1 Schlesneria sp.
GGCGCTGCAGCTTGATCCGAAATCGCCCGAAGCTCACTGGGCACGGGGTGAAGTTCTTGTCCGAGGTCATTGGGTATCGCTGGAAGATGCGGCTGCAGAAGCGAACGACCGGACCAGTCTGGTAAAATATCGCGAGCAGCGCAGCCTCGAAAACGAAACAATTCAAGGGCAAGTACGAATGGCTGAGTACTGTCACAACCATCGGCTACCGGCACAGGAACGAGCCCACTGGCTGGCAGTCGTGGCTCTGGCGCCGAATCATCTCCTCGCACGACAGCGGCTCGGTCAAACCAATATCGACGGTGCATGGATTGACGCGAGGCAGATCGATGAATACCGCAAAGCGGATCAAGCGACATCGAAGTACATGCAAAAGCACGGCAAAGAATTGTTCAGACTCTCGAAGGCTCTGGAATCGAAAACGCTGTCGTCCGAGAAAGTAGTGAATCAACTGAGCGAATTCCGCAGCCCGCAGGTCATTCCCGGATTGGAGTACTTTTTCTCCAGCCGGGGTGAGGAAGGTGGCTTGTGTGCAGTGGAAACGCTGGCATCACTCTCGGCACCAGAAGCGTCGCTGTCTCTGGTCAGACATGCGCTCGATTTCCCGATTGAATCCGTCCGCCTCGCGGCAACGAAATCACTTAAGCAACGTGACGAACACAGCTTCATTCCCGCATTGCTGGGGGCGCTGCAGACTCCCGTACAGAAGCATGATCAATTTACGTTGGCACCGGGAAACCTGTTGATCTGGAGACGGTCGATCTCAGTCGAAAACCAGGAGACAAAAAAGATTGCAACACTCGATCGAATCTTGCCTTTAAGTGAAGCCTTTCCGACCGATGGAGGAAGCACGGCCAACTGGACTCGACGTGCAATGGCGGCTGGTGATCTGCAACTGATCGATCTGAATCGCCAGATCGATGTCACGAATGATCAAGTGATGAATCTTCTGGATGCGGTCACGAAAGGTAACCCCACGCCGAACGTCAGATCGACAAAGTCCTCAGAAACAAAATCAACTCCAGAGGACTGGTGGAACTGGTGGAACGATCGGATCGAAAGCTATCCATCAGACCAGAAACAGGTTCAAATTCGGTATGAAATGGCTTATGTCCCGCCAAGCGTCACAGAGACTCAATCGAGGCCACGTCATGAGTGCCTCGCTGCAGGGACACCGATCTGGACGGAAACGGGTCCAGTCGCAGTTGATCAGATCCATACGGGGGACCTTGTCTTGACCCAGAACCTACGAAGCGGAGAATTGAAATTCGCGCCGGTGTTGTCCACTTCGAACCGGCCACCCGAGTTACTTCTTCGACTCCGTTTCGGGCGGGAAATCATTCGCGCCACGGGGGGGCATCCGTTCTGGGTTTCTGGAAAAGGATGGGTGAAAGCTCGATCGCTCGAACCGGGAATGGCACTGCATACCGCCCACGGGATCGTGGAACTCGATTCCTTTGACGAAGAAAAAGAAGCTGCCAAGGCCTATAATCTGATCGTCGACGAATGCCACTCGTACTTCGTCGGCGATAAGCTGATCCTGAGCCACGACAATTCCACGCGCGAGCCAGTGGCGAACCCCGTACCTGGTTTGCAGGTCGAGCTTGAAATGACGCGCAGCCAGCACTGACATCACCTGCTGAGTCAGGCGAATTTGAAATGATAGTATTGCGGACCTGTACCTCCGTGTCGAAACTGCGTTTGTGTTCGTGTCCGCAGTGGCGGGAAACCGCCGCTACTTTAAGAAAGCCAATGTTCTAAATGTTTGAAAGTGAAATTGCCGTCAATGAAAACTTGTTAGCCCAGTTTGAAAAGATTGTGGCAGACATCCCCGAAGAAACGCTGTTCAAACCCTCGGCTGGTCACGGACATTCACCTGTCTGGCTGCTCGGTCATCTGGCGATCGTCGGAGAAGCGGGCCAACGGATGGTTGGGGGCAAGATCACGCACACCGAATGGTTGCGACTATTTGGCCCAGGCTCTGTGGACAATATTTCACTCGACCCCAATTTGACAAAATCATTGTTGGCGGCCTCAGTCACAGATGCCTATTCTAAACTGAGAAGTCTGGCCTTCGTGACCGATGAAGCGAACGTCTCTCGACCACACGGAATCGCCATCCTGACAGGAACTCCAATCGTCACGGTCAAACATTGCCTCACCCACCTGCTGACAAGTCATTTCGCGTTTCACCTCTCGCAATTGTCCAGCTGTCGACGAGCAGCAGGATTTCCCGCGTTGTTCTGATTCACACGGCTAACCTGGTTTTGAACGGCGGCAAGCAACGAATCTCAAACTGGCTGTCG
>JBAXBD010000929.1:0-2304 GCA_037142165.1 Schlesneria sp.
GCAATGACCCAACGAGAAATGACGCCTCGGCTGATGGCAAGACCGCCGCTCCGCTCCCGCGTCTCTTCGAGGCGCGGTTAAACTAGCGCACCCGTCATCACCTTTTTCATCACGCCGGTGCTGTCGCCAGCGTTGCGTTGAAAAACTCGCTCAGCCGACGGTCGTATTCTGCGGGGCCAACTTCACGAGCACTGTTGTGCTTGGCGGAGGGGACCACCCAAAGTTGAGCCGAGGGTGAGTCAATTCGTTTTTGTAAACCACGTCCGACATCAGGGTGGACGTAGTTGTCGCGGGCACCAGCTACCAGCAGTACGGAACGGTTTTTCAGCTTCGGGAGCCAGTTTTCCAGCACGACGTAACGACGTTTCCGTAGCAGTCGACTGGTCCAGCGAACCATAATTAATGTCATCCGCACATGCCACTTCGGCAACATTTCCAGCGCAAATCTTGGAACATATAACGTCGCCCAGCGGAAGATAAAATGCATCAGCAGGGCATCGGTCGAATAGGCTCCCTCGCAGCAAACGGCTTTGATGTTCGCTGTTTCGGCGGCGGCGATTAATGCGGGCGTTGATCCCCGGCTAACCCCCATTATTCCCAGGGGAAGCGTGTTAAGATCGGCACGACTTTCGATAAATCGAAGCGCGCTACGGACGTCTTCGACTTCAAACGTCGTGGGCCAATGCAGAGGGGCGTATCCAGGTTGCGGATCGCTTTCACCCTGGCTTCGAAAATCAAACGAGACAACTGTGTATCCCGTTTGCAACAAGCCGTTCGCGTATGTTGCCGCCGACCAGTGGCTACCCTCGAGCTCCGGGCAGAACAGAACCACACCTTTTGTCGGACCGTGGATCTGACGATGAATACTTCCACGAAGGGTAATGCCATCGCCTGTCACGAACGAGATTTGTTCGGCATCCGGGATGGGGGGAGATGACACGACCGAAAACGGTGGCTTGGTCTCGAAGATACGAAGAATCAGCCGCACATAAATCAGATGCACGGATAAATCGATGATGACCAATAAGGACAATAAGATCAGCAGCCAGAACAATGGTCACATCCTCGAGCCAGATATCGCAGACAGTATCTCGACGAAAAACGACAATCGTGCTACTGCAAGACGGTATTCGGTCATGCAGTGCTCTTCACTTGGAGCGAAAACCGTAAAGAGACTGATTCTTCGACGAATCAAAAACAGTGGCACGAAACCCTGGATCAACCGCTGCCAAACGATCAGCCGTGAAACTCAGCAAAAATCAACGAGCAATTCTGGCCGCCAAACCCGAAGCTGTTGGACAATGTACGGCGAACAGGGGCCTGACGAGCTTCGTTCGGAACGTAATCCAGATCACAATCGGGGTCAGGAGTTTCGTAGTTGATGGTGGGTGGCAGCACGTTGTCACGCATCGATAGCAGGCAGGTGATCGCTTCGACGCTCCCCGCAGCAGCGATCAGGTGACCCATCATGCTCTTGATGCTGGAAACCGGCGTTTTGTAGGCTGAGGCACCGAATGATGTCTTGATTGCGGCGGTTTCGACTTTGTCGTTGACTTCCGTGCTGGTTCCGTGGGCGTTGATATACTGGACATCTTCAGGGTTGAGCTTAGCGTCCTTGAGGGCCATGTTGATGCAGGCCACCGCTCCTCGGCCTTCGGGATGAATATCCGTGATCCGGTAGGCGTCGGCCGTCGATCCATAGCCGACCAGTTCGGCGTAAATCCGAGCCCCTCGCTTTTTGGCGTGTTCCAATTCCTCGAGGATCACCATTCCTGCCCCTTCACCCAGCACGAAACCATCCCGTTCGCGATCAAAGGGACGTGAGGCCCGTTGCGGGTTCTGGTTATGTGTCGAAAGGGCCGTCAGCAGGTTGAATCCGGTCACTCCAAACGGGTGGATCATGCTGTGAGCACCCCCCGACAACATCACGTCAGCGTCACCGCGTCGAATGATTTCGGTCGCTTCGCCAATCGCCTGGCTGGAGGCCGCGCACGCGGTTAAGCAGTTCAGGTTGGGGCCTTGAGCATCGAACAGGCTGGCGAGGTGTCCCGCAGGCATGTTCGGTTCCTGTTCTAATTCCTGCTCCGCATGCAACCGAGTCAGTCCCTCACGGGTGAATGCCTCAAGGTCGACGTG
Source organism: Schlesneria sp. (assembly GCA_037142165.1). Classification (GTDB taxonomy): domain Bacteria; phylum Planctomycetota; class Planctomycetia; order Planctomycetales; family Planctomycetaceae; genus Schlesneria. The sequence goes on from JBAXBD010000929.1 coordinate 2,137, forward strand.
GCCATCCTTTTGCGACTCGGCAATCAGACTCATCACGCGGGCAAAGTCCTGCTGACCTTCGCCGGCACCCAGATAAATTCCGAATCGCGACGGATCAACCGAATTCAGCACACCGGAATCGTCGACCGCCTGACGGGCAGCACCGATCGCGAACCGGATATTCAAACC
>JBAXBD010000930.1:0-2303 GCA_037142165.1 Schlesneria sp.
ACTTGGGCCTGGGTCGAATTCGGTTTTCGTTAAGCACCGAACCAAACCCTGCAACCTGGGCCGGTGACGTAGTTGCACAGAATGTTGGCGAGATTCGAGCAATTCTCGCGGCGAACGGAAACAAATTGCCTGAGACTTTGCGGGAAGCAATGACTCGCTGGTTCAGTCCCTTCGATTCCGAGACGTCCAAGGTTTATCAAACCGTCCGCGCGCATTCGGCGTCAGAGCCACGTCCACCTTTGACCGAGGTGTATACCACGGTCAAAGGTGGTCAGGATGTCTTCCTCTTACGGCGCGGCGAAGTGGACAACAAACAGGGAAAGGCTGAACCCGGCTTCATACAAGTTCTGCTTCGAGAAACCCAACCAGTAACACCTGTTGCGGCGCAACCTGCTTCAGGAACGGTTGATCCGCGAATTGGATTGGCCGAATGGATCACCAACGTCGAACGAGGTGCCGGTCCGCTGCTCGCTCGAGTCATGGTTAACCGCGTCTGGCAGCATCACTTCGGCGAAGGGATCGTTGGTACTCCAAACGATTTCGGCGCTCAGGGAGATCGGCCTACCCATCCGGAATTGCTCGAATGGCTTGCTTCGCAATTCGTTTCGAATGGATGGAAGCTGAAGCCATTACACAAACAGATCATGCTGAGTGCCGCTTACCAACAATCGCATGAAATCAATTCCGAGAATCTGCAAATCGATCCGTCAAATCGTTATTTGTGGCATTTCCAGCCAAGGCGACTTGATGCAGAATTGATTCGGGATGCCTTGTTGTCGATCGGTGGGAACCTTGATCTTGGGATGTACGGCCCCAGCATCCTGGATAATACACCACGTCGTAGCATCTATTTACGAGTCAAAAGAAGCGAGTTAATTCCGCTGATGACAATGTTCGACGCCCCGGAACCGACTCAAAGCGTTGGCGAACGAATCAGTACAACAGTTCCGACACAGTCACTCGCAATGATGAATTCACCGTTCGTACGTCAGCAGGCCGAGAAGCTTGCACAACGTATTCGCCCGACAAAGGACGTTCCGATCGCAACCTCGGTCGACCTCGCCTACCGAATAGCGTTCGCTCATGCCCCGTCAGATTCCGAACGAAATCAGATGCTCGCCTTTATCGAAAGTCAAAGATCCGTGGCAGGCACAGATGGCGGTACAAATATCGAACCGGCGCTTGTGGAGTTCTGTCATGTTCTGCTTTGCTTAAATGAATTTGTTTACATTGATTGAAACCAATGATCACAGGATCATCGAAAATGCTTTCCTTAAATTCTGCGACTACCAGTGAAATCGTACTTCCCAGCCGACGCCGTTTTCTTCAACAGGCGGGACTCGGATTTGGCTCGCTGGCGCTGGCGAGTTTATTGCATCAAGAGACTCAGGCGGCGCCGAACCTGGGAAATGATCCGCTGGGGCTGAAATCGCCTGATTTCCCCAGTCGAGTCAAATCGATTATCTGGTTGTTCATGACCGGAGGTCCTTCCCAGGTCGACACATGGGATTACAAACCCGAGCTTCAGAAACGTGACGGTCAGGATCTCGCCGGTTCTGATCCGAAAACCGGCTTCTTTACGACCAGCGGTAAATGCTTGAAATCACCATTCGAATGGAAGCAGCACGGCGAATCCGGATCGTGGGTTTCAGGGATTTTTCCGCATTTATCCAAGCACGCCGACAAGATGTGTTTCCTGCATTCGATGCATTTGAAACAGAATAATCACGCCCCGGCTTCGATTGAGCTCATGTGTGGTACGAACCGTCCCGGCTTGCCCGCCATGGGTGCGTGGATGACCTATGGCCTGGGATCGATGAACCAGGATCTACCGTCTTATGTCGTTCTGCACGACACAAGGCCGCGCGGCGATGACCAGATCTGGTCGGCGGGATTTCTGCCTAAGACCTATCAGGCATTGTCGCTCGACGCGCGTCGCAAAGAGGCGGTCGACAACCTGCTACGTGATAATCGGCATAGCGATGCACAACAACGTTCGCAGCTTGACTTGATCCGGCGGTTGAACCAGGACCATGCGAGTTCCCGTCCGACACAAGCCGATCTTGCAGCAAGAATCAATTCGTATGAGCTTGCCTATCGTATGCAGATGGCGGCACCTGACGCGTTAGATCTGACAAAGGAGTCGGAAGCGACTCATAAGATGTATGGAATGGATAATCCTGAATGCACGACGTTCGCCAGACAATGTTTGCTCTCACGGCGATTGGTAGAACGTGGAGTCCGATTCGTGCAGATTTTCGCAGGAAAGGGGACCTCTGCGGACGGCAGCGTCAACGATGTTC
>JBAXBD010000931.1:0-2302 GCA_037142165.1 Schlesneria sp.
TCTGGGAGATCTGGTCTAAAGTCGCACGGTTTGCGTCTTGAATGACGGACAGAAACGGGCCGAAATTCGCATCCTGAGTTTCAAACCGATGAAGCAGTTCCCGGTCGATTAAACGATCCGTCGTCGCCACGACACTTTGATCGAGGCGTTCGCAAAGGAACATCGCAAACATCATGGTCATGGCGGTCGCGAGAGCAACGCTCGTCGTGTTGAATGCGGTTCCCATCCCTGCCACGATTTCAGGCAACTTTTCGTCCATGTTCTCAAACGAAAAGCTTCCGATAGCTGATCCGAAGTGAACGACAGTTCCAAGGAATCCCAGGATCGGCGTCACCGAAATCACAAAGCGAAGTACTGTGTATTTGGCATGCAGTTCCTGATCGTCCATGTCGGCGAGGTGCTGCAATTGCTCGCGATAATCGTCTGAAGTCCCTTTTTCGGCGACAAGACTCAAGGCGTGCACCAGCCTGCGCCCCGTGCAGGATGCCAGCATCCAGGCGGGGTTCTGGCGAATGTGATCCAGCAGTTCACGAGCCTTCGATGCTGGTTCACGGCCCGTGCGAGCCGGAAGCCATTCGTGACAGGCGGCGATATACGCCCAGGGAAGCGATGACACCTTCATGATGATGTCAGCCATGCCCCAGAAAAACAGGGTCACGATGACGTATTCAACAGCATGTTCGGAAGTAAACCGAGCAAGCTGAGTTTCGCTTAACCCCGGTTGCAGGATGATCGAATAAAAAATTCCAGTACTGATCAATCCAAATATCAATGAGGGATCAGCGACGAGAAGCGACCAAGTCTTACGGGAACCCGCCATTTTCAGACCTTCCAATTTAATCGATACAATCTATGCAATCGGAATATCGGTTAAATCTGACGGATTTATTGATAGAAAATCTAAAGATTGGCGAATGTACTTACGAGCTGGTGTCGGGGACGGGCTGAGAGTGGCAGATAGAGCATGAGCGACACAAACACTTTTGCGATCGGAGTTTGCGTTTCCCAGCGTTGATGGCAGCCAAGGGTCATTGTTGCGTCGCACGGGCTGAAGCCCATTCTACGGGTCTTGGCACACCGTTCTCTTAGACCGATAACCGCTCAGTGTGTCCGGAAAAACCGACGACGCTTCCGACTGCGATGATCCGTGACGACCAGGTTTTTCCGTTGACATCGCACCAGATGCGGCTTCGCTCGTCTAAACCGACTCCCGCAGAGGCGAGATTCAGTCGATCCGTTTTCCCTTCGCGACCTACGCATGCGATAACGACGTCAGCAGTCATCTCACGCCCGCTGGCAAGTCGCACGATTGTCTGATTCCGAGATCGCTGTTCGACTCCGATGGCTTCTTCGCCGAGCCTGAACGCGATCCGCAATTCTTGAATAACGTCGAACGAATCGCCAAACATTCGGCAGATCTCAAACAGACTGACGTGATCATCAATGACCGTCACTTCAGTCCCCAGCCTGGCCAATAGGACTGCGGCTGCAAATCCAGTTTCCCCTGCTCCAATAACAATTGTCGATCTCGGCACGGACGCCAATTCCAGCAGTGATTCGACAATAAGCACCTTTCGCCCGTCACAATGAAACGAGGCAGGCTGACGAGATTTCGTCCCACAGGCGATGACAATTTCTGCTCCCGAAACATCCTCTTCCTGAGAATCGCTGATGATTCTGACTGACGTCTCAGTGAGAAATTGGGCGTGACCGGAAATTCGATCAATCGCCAGAGAATCCAATAACGAATGATCTGTAGCGATCTGTCGTCGCCTGAGCCGCGCAACCTCGGTTTGCCAAGCGACCATTATCGAAGCCCGCGACTTCGTTGGCGGGGAAGTCATCACGCCAGCTTGACGCACACGCGAGGGATCTTCGTGCTTAGTGACAGTCCGCTGATTTGTCTTCAGATTTTCCACCGCCTGCATCAGTAGCCTGAGCGATGGTGCTGTATCTGGATCACTGATGACAGCGACGCGACGCCCCGACTCGGCTGCAGCAATTGCTCGCGCGACACCTTCACGTTCGTCACCAATGACCAGCAGGTCATACAACATCGTCATTCTCCGCGACTTTTTGGGCACAAGGAACGAGATCGTCCAGAGTGAAGCCGCGTAATTAGCGAAGACTTTATTGGTTGACCAAAGTTTTCCGATCAACTGCGACCGTAGCGGTTGTAACAGTTGCATCAGTCACAGACGGCTGTTCGCGGGTCTTCTGACCTCGCACTTGGTACTGTTCAGCTGAGAATTTCCAATATTGGCTTTCCGTGATCGATATCCAATCGCTTACGTCCTGGGAC
>JBAXBD010000932.1:0-2302 GCA_037142165.1 Schlesneria sp.
ATCATCAATTTGTCCTCCTTGACTTCAACGGTGAACACCGCACCTGGAGCCAGTTGAAAACGTCCGATGAATTTTTTTAGCGCTTCCGCTGGCACCTCGACGATTTTTTCGTCTTTCATTGCCGCTTCGGCCGGGCCTTGCTTTCGTTTAGCCGTTTGTTTGATGCCATTCTGAAACAGGACCAGCGAATCGCATTTGCCATTCTTGTCGACATTGAATGTGATAGTGGCATCCACCACTTTGTAGAACCATTCGGTCTCGGAACGGGGAAAGACCTGATACGATGACTGACCCGTCAGGCCGATCATCAGCTTGTCGTCCTTGACCTCCACAGTGAACATCGCGCCCGGCACCAGTTCGTAGCGGCCGACGAATTTCTGTAATGCTTCGGTCGGCACATTGATGGGCTTCTCAAATTTCCGTGGAACGACCGTCGCACCCGAAATCATCTTTAAGACGTCCGTGGCTAATTGATCGACCTCTGTCGTAGATGTGTTGGTCAACAGGACCACACTCGTTTTGAATTGACGGTTGACGAGAATCATTGAGTGATAACCGCCTGTTTGCCCGTTGTGCCAGCGAGTTCCATCGAGCGCCAGATGCCAGCCAAGCCCGAGAGGCAGATCGCCCGTTTTGAGCGGCTGCTGATGAATGGTCCAGGCCATCTCGATTGCTTCACCCAGCTTGTCTTTGGGAGGAGCCAGATTGGCTGCGGCGAACAACAGCATGTCGTTGACCGTGGTCCGAACGCCTCCAGCGCCTGCCAGCACCTGCATATCCCAGTTGGCTGTCGGTTTTCCTTCAGCCGTATGTCCGGGCGCGAGACGTGATTGTAATTCTTTGTCGAGGGTGATTGTCGTGCTGGACATCTTCAGCGGCACAGCGATCCGGTTCCGCACCAGGTCTTCGTAAGTCGATTTCGCCTGCAGTGACAACAGGTGACCCAGCAACCCCTGACCCAAATTGGAGTATTCGCTTCTTGTCCCTGGGGCCTGCGTGAGCTTGTAATTGTTCAAGAACGAGTACAAGTCTTTCTCCAGATAATCGGCATACGGATTATTAGGGTCGCCGAACTTCATGTTGTCCGGAATCCTGGGGAGACCCGACACGTGCGTTGACAGATCCTGCAATGTGATGGCGCGGTCACCGTGCGCGGGCATCTTCACATCTGAGGGGAGCAGTTCGCCTGCGGGCTGGTCCCGCTTCACCCGCCCCTGAACCGCTGCGTCAGCCAACAGAATTCCGGTCATGACCTTCGTGGCAGAACCTAATTCGTAGATTGTATCGCCATCAGGTACTCGCCGGTCATCGCGACGCCCCCGCCCATATCCAAAGACTTCCCGCTTGCCGTCGCGCTGCACGCCGATCGTCATACCGATGACGATGTCGTTCTCAAGATAAGGTTGTACGAGCTGATCGGTGCGCTGTCGAATTGATTGTTCTTGTGCTCGAACATCAGCCGCAGACCGCATCATCATCGCGGCAATGACAAGACCCAGTGGAATCACGCCGACGTTTCGAAAGTGGGTCATCTCAATGTTCCTCGGATTCCAAAACTGAACATGGAACAGTTTCCATGGATACGAATTGTTTGTCGGATTTCTGTGGAAATCGTACCGTGAGAAAAAGGGAAAAGCTCGCTGAATACTTTGGATTGAAACCGCGACCAGCAACCAGTCCGAAGTCGAATGGGAAGATGTCCTTTCCTCGTCCCCAAGTTCCAGCTTGGGAACGCACTTTTTGGAAGCTCCGCTTCCTGATCGGTTAGACGACTAGTGATGCGAATCAGTCGAAATGCAAATCAACCACGAATTGCACGGTCGCCAGACAAATCGCGAAGCGGAGCTTCGAAGACGCTCGTTCCCAAGCTGGAGCTTGGGAACGAAAAAACGACAAAACGGGAAAGGATTGGGAATTTTTGGCACACTCGGCGCGAAGCTTGGGATACGTGTTAGGATAATGCCAGCTGTTATCGACGTGACCGATTTGGGATATAATGACGGCGAGGCAGTCGAAGGATTGTTCTTGCGGGACGATGCCAATGACGAGCGACCGTATGATTCAGTGTTCATCGGCGGCTTTCCAGATGTGCGAGGTGAGTAATCGAATGACGCGATTTTTGCCATGTTCTCTGTCGTTCTTTTTGATCGTGGTGTCCTCCTGCGTGCTGGTTCTGGCCGGTCCAGGCAGTCCGCTGATGGCTCAGGAAATTTCGCCTGAACATGTCAAATTCTTCGAGAAGGAAGTCAGGCCGCTTCTTGCTGAAAACTGCTTTCAGTGTCACGCCGACAAAAAGCAAAAG
>JBAXBD010000933.1:0-2302 GCA_037142165.1 Schlesneria sp.
AATCAGACCCGATCCCTGATGGACTTGTTCTTGCACGCTGGTCATGGGAGGGGCCGGTGAATGCAACGTGATTTGGATACCGCGTGAAATACCAATTCTTGGACACGTTTCAATCCAGATCTCGCTATCTCTTTGAATTCGCAACCTTCAAGTGGGGCTACCACGCTGCGATCCACAATTTGAATTCTGGTCGTAAAATGAAAGTACAACCTTGCGGTCGCCCGAGTGACAGCCTTAGAGTGATCGTGGACAGCCTCGATTCGTTCCGATCGATACAATTGAGCGAGCGTGACGGACCCAGGTCAAGAATGTGAATTGCGACGGAACTGTTGGCGACGACGAATGCTGAGGAGGTTTAAAGATGCTTCAATTAGTGTCGCCAAAATGGGTCTTAACCTTCGTGTGCATCATTTGCGGACTTACTGGTAGTGACGTGAATGGTCAAATCGGTGGCTGGAACGGGGGTTATGTCCCAGGTAACGGGTTCACCCCCATTAACGGCGTTTTCGGCGGGAATCCGGTTGGTGGTTTCGGAAATTATGGATACGGAATTGGATATTCAAACGGATTTGGAGGGGGGGTTGGCGGCGGCTTCGGAAACCCTTACGGATTCTATGGTGGCCTTAGCCCCTACAATTTCGCGCAACCGATTTATTCGACGTTCAATCAACCGCATTACTCGTACTTCAGACAACCGATCTATTCGACTCGACTTTACGATCCGTCGATCTATGTCCCACCGGTCATTAATCAGCCGATCTATGTCCCGACCCTCAATCGACAACAGGTTGACTCGAATTTAAGCGACGTCAGACGCATTCAAATCGCCGTGGCTCCCAAGGTGAATCCAGCCCCTCCGCAAGCCACGTACGACAATGGCGAGATCTTGATCTTCAGTCCACCGACCAATACCAGGGACGTCCAATATGCACTCAACAGCGCGACGTACACAATGAAGCCCGGCACACTTCAGAAGTTCACTAACGATCGAGTCTGGACAATTGAAACAAACGTCAATGGCCAGGCAGTGAAATACAATTTGTCTGCCGGTCGTTACAAGTTCTCGCAATACGGAAACGTGATGAATTTGTATACGACGAAGGAGAATCCTGAGTCGCCTGCCGCCGCTTCATCACTGCCGTCAATACCAGCACCACCGGCTCCGGCATCGGACACGCCCGCTCCGTCACCAATGCCCGTGGATTGAACGACGACTTTCACGGATGAAATACATCATTCGAGTCGGCCTCCTCGGGAAGTACCAGAACCTGCCGCGCTCGCTCGGCCAATTCTTCCGACGAAAATCGGAGCCTGACTGTCCGATTCACATCACTGTATCCCAGCAACCGGACGAATTCGAATTTCTTCAGCAAGTGGCCGAGAGCGAACCAGAGCGTGATCGCAATGGCAAGATCGGCAAACGCCGATGCGCGGGCGAGCAAACTATCGGGGTTTACGCCGAGCATCTCCTGAAAAACCACTGGGCCGTAGACCGTTATAAAGAATACGATAAAGGGTCGCAGCAACCGCAGATATTGCCAGAAGGCGAGCGGCGGTACCTTCTCTAATGGCAGAACTACCACTTCGCGCCAACCGATCCAGAGAATCGGTGGAATGATTATCATTCGTCTGAGCGTAACCGGAACCAGTCCACATGGTCGGCCCGTCAACAGACAGGAGTAACTTTCACACCGCTTGACGGCCCTTTTCACGACGGTTAGATCTCGATTGTGCATTTAAGGCTCGATGAAAAATAACCGCAGATTTGCGGCAACGTGTTCCTGGTTTTCGAAAAGAAAGGTGGAGTTTCCTGCCCAGCCAGGTTCATGCGTCATTCCGCGATGAGTACAGAATGATAGACTGAGTCTAACCCGTTGGGCCTGCGTAAGTTCCCCTGTATACGCGGCCCGTTTCCCGTTAAAGATCATTCAAGAAGGCGACCAGATCAGCGAGCTCTTCACTGGATAGATCACCAATGAGCTGGTGTCGGAACTGTGTGAAGAGAGCTTCCAGGCTTTTGGCCCGGCCGTCGTGAAAGTACGGAGCGTTCTGGCTCACCCCGCGAAGCGACGGTGGATTGAACTTTGACGTGCCCCTTTCATCTTTTAATCCCACATCCACAATCTTTGCCGACGTGAAAAGGGGTTGGGTGTGACAGTTGCGACAGTTCTGGGCTTCGAAGATGGCAGCACCGCGTGCGACGGCGAGTTTGTCCTCGGTCCTGAGAGCAGGGGGAGGCGGCAGAGTTTTCATGTAGGCTTCCAGGTCGTTCGTTTCTTTGTCGGTGAGCGGATTTCCCTGC
>JBAXBD010000934.1:0-2301 GCA_037142165.1 Schlesneria sp.
CAATTTCAACGCCGGGCATCTGGCACGAGCGGTCCTGGACGGGATGGGCCGTTCGCTTCACGACGGTTTCCAAGCCATCATCAATGTCACTGGGAAAAGGCCAACAAAACTGATTGCTGCTGGCAACGGACTCCGCGAAAACCCGCTTCTCGCCGAAATCGTCTCACAGGCGTTCGGTCTTCCAATACAATTCACGAAGCACCGTGAAGAAGCGGCCTTCGGTGCAGTATTAGTCGCCAGTGTGGGAGCGAAAGTTTTTGCAAACCTGGAAGAGGCCGCCAAAACATTGATCCACACGACAGCCGAGTCATGAAATGAAAAATCTGAAGCGGCCGATACCAGCAATGCCAGAATTTCTCTTACCACGTCACCTCAATGTGCCACTGCGTCGGAGTCCTCGGAGAAGCAGTGTCTTGAAATCGACGGTTGTTGTGTCGCTCGGCACTGCTTGACGGAAGACCGGCAAGCAGTGGCACGGATTTCAGTGGATCCCGTAGTTTCTCGAAGAAAACCCCTGTACTTCGTTGTTCCCGCAGAGCAAAGATTCCGACTTGAATTTGTCAGGCAGACTACAATCCCACAAGAAGTTACATCCACCAGATGGTGAGGCTTCACCTTGACTGCTAAGCTGAGGACAAGCAGCGTCTCTCGCGGCAAAATCAACACTCAAGTGTGATAAGTCACGTGCAGGAGAAAAAAGGGAACTCCCTGTGAAATCCCTTTGCTTTTTGATTTGCGCTCTCTGATTAGAAAAGCTTCAAAATGGTTACGGTCGGAATGAACTACCACGTATTGCCTGGCAAACAATCGGACTTTAAAGAAAAGTTCAGCGCGGTCATCGGCGCCTTAAACGCCGCGCCGGGACATACCAGCTCAACACTTTGGAACGATGTCAGCGACGATGCCTCGTTCCTCATTACGAGTGAATGGTCTGACGAAGCGGCGTTTCAGGAATTCATCCGCAGCGACGCGTTCCGAGCGGTGACAACCTGGGGCAAGGAACAAATTCTCTCAGGCCGCCCACAACACAAGATTTACAAACATTAATCTGTATCGCGGATTATTACAGCGTATCTCATTTGGTTCTGTGCCACTGCTTGACGGTCTTCGGTCAAGCAGTGCTCTTTTCACCGGCCGAATGAGAAAACACTGCTTCTCCGAAGACTCCGAAGCAGTGGCACAGAAACCTGTTTTAGTCAGGCTCGTCCGGCACCAGCTCCGCCTTCAGCAGCGGATGATCCGACGCCGTGTTTTCGACAAGTTTCACAGAAATGGTCCTGAGCCCTCGCGTAAAGATCCAATCGATGTTTTGCGAGGGTAAACGGCCCTCCAGCGATTCCTGCAGCGGGCTGCGAACATCGTGTTTGCTGACCAAATCCTCCAGCAGCGGATCACTGGCGATCGTGTTCAGGTCTCCCATCAGAAGACAGGGCTTCTGAAGACCAAGAAACAATTCGATGACTGCTTGAAGTTGCACGCGCCGATCGTTTTCCCGGTCGATATGCACGGCGACAATCCGTACCGCAGTGCTCTGCAACTGGACCGTCGAAAGAATCGCGTTTCGGTAGGCTTTGCCGCGAGTATTCACCAACGGTACTCGAAGGCTCGATCGAACCGGGATACGATAAAGTAATCCGTTGCCAAAATGATCCGACCACCAACGACGTTCGGTCGGCGCAAACAGCCAGCCAGCGTCACTCGTCCGGGCCAGTGCGGCGACCTGGTTCGGATCGGCGTCACCCGACATCGCTTTGACTTCGTACAAACCTGCGAAATCAATATCGGCAAGAAGTTCAGCCGTACGCGTCAGGCTTCGCACACCATCTGACCCCTTGCCACCGTGTATATTGAAACTCGCTAAAATCAGGTGATCCGGAGATTCGTGTTTGACCGAAGATTGCGGGCTTTGAACCAACGGTTGCGTGGCATCAGCGGCTCGACGATCGGCTCCGTCCCAGATAATTAACCCGATTAATGCCACCGCCAATCCCAGCGCGACCCCCTTCCATCTCGTGGCGGAAACAGTCGATAACTTTGTCATGTTACGGCTCTTATTCAATATCGAGATTGTTTCGCATTCTGGCTGACATCGGGTCAACGCATCGCTTATCAGCTTTCCCTGATGCCAACTTCGATCGCAACGACCCGATTCGTGCAGACAATCCCAGATCGATCAATTCAACACAATTCCACACGAGCCTCAAGCACGGTCATTTGTTCACTGACAATATATACCCATATCCACAACCAGTGTCCCTAACATACGCAGCCAAGCGTATTCAGGGCAAAAAGCTGTAAGGC
>JBAXBD010000935.1:0-2295 GCA_037142165.1 Schlesneria sp.
ACCCCAGCCGCTACGGTCGCCGTTGAAGCAGAACTGCTCCAAGTGCCGCCGGATCACAATCACAATATCTCGGCAAAATTCAGGTCACGGCCGATGGACGGACAAATCACCTTCTTGTAACTGCCTCGTCGACACTGCTCAAAGTTGTCGAGGAAGTCGTTAAATCGCTTGATACCGACCGAGATTCTGCAGGCAATACCTTGGAGATGAAGAATAATCCATTGATTTCCAAGTCGTATATCGTTCGGGGTGGAGATTCAACCTCCGTCTCGCGCACACTGAATAATCTCATGCCAGGAGTCGTTGTCGGTGACGACGCTCGTTCAGGAAAGGTATTTATTCAAGGGACTGAGGAAGAACACAAACAAGTTGAAAAATATATTAAAGAATTCTCAGGTGAGGCGAGCGGTTCAGTTGCGGTTCTCAAACTGACAAAACTCGATCCCGTCCAGGTTACGAACTCGCTGAAAAACCTGTTCCTCAATGATGCTGTGCGAGCACCATCAATCGAGCCCGATGCTAATGGACGACGAATTATGGTCCGTGGTACCGCCGATCAATTGTTACAGGTAAAAGACCTGCTTCGAAGTCTTGGCGAAACTCAATTTTCCGATCCGGACAGTAATGATCCTGTTGCCCGCGAAGACCGTGGAACATTGCGGCACATGAATCTCCGAAATCAAGATCCAGACGAAATCATGGGAATGGTTCAACGAGCCTGGAAGTCTCAAGGACGCAGCCCGATTCGAATCGTCGTTCCATCTCAGCCAAGTCCCATCAAAGATCGCCGAGTCCCGAGTGCTGTTGTGCCGGAAGATGCTTCCGATTCGAGCGATAACGAACCGTCGCAACGTTCCACGAAATCTGTTCCGCAACAGAAGGAAATGAACGAAGATTTCGTCGAGCCTCAGCGTGAGCAACCGAGGTCTCGAACCTTGTTGCCCCGGCCAACGTCTCGCCCGGCAACGACGCAGCTCATACCCCGGCCTCTTCCCGATCAAAAGGCATTTCGAATCGTTCCAGTGAAGCAAGTCAGTCAGGAAAAACCTGACGACACGCCTTCCGATGAACAATCCAGTTCGGACGAAAGCTTGAAGGACAACGTTGAAGAAAGTTCATCTGATCCAGGTACGCAGAAAAAGCTTGAACGGCCTCGAGCGGCCAAGAACAAGCCGACAGGCGACGTCGCGAAAGAGGATGCCGATTCTTCGATCGGAGTGACGGTGATGGGAAATGAATTGATTCTCGTTGGCCCCGATAGCCAGTCTCTCGACGAATTAGAAGACCTGATTACGACGCTGGTCGAGGGGATGCCTCAGCGCACGCGGTGGACAGTCTTCTATTTGAAGACTGCCGATGCGACAGAAACAGCTCAAATGATTGAAAGGCTCTTTCCCCAAAGTTCCGTGACCGCGTCCTCAACCTCAAGTGATAGCATGTTCGGAGGTTTTGCCAGCACTTTTTCGAGATTTGGAACCGGTATGATGAATGCCACGGGACTTAATCAAACGCTTGGTGGAGCTCAGAATTTGCGGATCATCACCGACGTTCGGTCAAACGCATTGTTTGTCACCGGTCCTCCAGACGTCATCCGCGATGTCGAATACATGCTTGAGTTGCTCGATGCCAGCGAACTACCGCAATCGCTTCGAGACCGTCAAATACGAACAATCCCGGTTGAATTTGCCGATATCGACGATGTCAAGGAGATTATTGACAGTCTCTTTAAAGAGGCGATGACGCCTGAACAGCCACAACAGGGTGGACAGGGTTTCAACCCACTGGCCATGATGATGGGTGGCGGCAATCGCGGTGGTGGCGCCGGAAATAAAAAACCACAAGGCCCCGAATTAACCGTTGGAGTTGACCGGCGTACCAGCCAATTGACTGTTTATTGCAATGACTCGATGTTCAAACGAGTGGAAGACGTTGTCAAGAATGTCGATCTGCGTGCTAAAGAGGCCCGCCGTTCAGTTCGGATTGTTCCATTGCAAACCGCCGATCCAATGGTAGTTCAATCCACACTTTCTTCTCTCATTCCCAAGGTCACCGTCAGCACCACCCGTTCCAGATCGCGACAAAAACCTGGCGATCAGGGGAATACGGCGAATGCGCCGGGAACCCCCGCTCAAACGCAGGACGCTGATCTCATGCGACGGATGGGCCAACAATCAGGAGGTTTTGGGCAGCCTGGCTTCGGGCAGCCTGGAGGCGGTTTTGGTGGTCGCGGACAACCTGGCGGAGGCTTCCCTGGTGGTGGCGGGTTTGGCGGTGGTAATGGTGGCGGTAATAATG
>JBAXBD010000936.1:0-2289 GCA_037142165.1 Schlesneria sp.
GTCAAAAAGGGCAAATATGATTTTTGGTAGGCCATTTCCAGAACTTCGGGAAAATTGCCGACCGGCTGATGATTATGAATACCCAGAATAAAATAAACCTTGTTTTTCAAGACCATCTGCTCCTCTGTCTTAGCGATTGAATTTTTCGCGTAAGATTTCGATGACATCAATGCGCTCATCGCGCGGCAGAATCCGCCCTTCCAACTCTACACCCTTAGCGCTAATCGCAAATAAAGCGTCCACATCGGCTTCATTGACCGACAAGTTGCGCAGAAGCTGTGTTTTCCCCTGCGAGTAATGCATTCCGCCAAGGTTGACTGAAGTAATAGCGACCCCATAGTACAGAAGCCGCACAACATCCGCCGGCCGAGACAAGAGCAGCAAAAGATTGTCTTTGGCGTATTTGTTTTCTTGCAGTACCCGCGCAGCATCATCGATAGACAGTACCGTAACGGTAATGGACGACGGTACAGCCATGCTCAGTAACGCCTGCTGCATCTTATCATTGGCGACTTCATCGGAAATGACAATGATGTCATCGCGGATGCTGTACGGTTCTTTCACGTCCTGATTGAATTTGTGGATCAGGCTGAAGACGTAGCGGTGGTTTTGCTGAAGGATCTGTTTCAGATCCTTGCCGGAACTGGCTCGCGGGGTGTTGTCATCGATAAAGCCGCAACCCCGAAAAGTGCCCCAGATCTGACCGTCGAGGTCTTCGCGGTCGGTCATGATGACAAACGTGAAATTCCCCGGCACGACGCGACGAACTTTTTCCGCGAAGAACGCCATCGAATACGATTTGCCGCTCCCCTGCGTATGCCAGAAAACACCAAGCCGACCGAGGTCGGGATGAGCTCGTTCGATTAACGGCAACTCGTACGTTCGCTTCTTCTTTGATGTTTCTGCTTCGGGGATCGGCGATTCCATGGGCGATTCGGCGCTGGGTGCAACACCACGCGCCTCGATGAAATCGCTTTCCCTCGGCTCATCGCTTTCGAGGACTTCCTTCATAACGACGCGATAGGTCAGCCGTTTGTCGATTGGGAATTCGCGTTTCAATTCTTCCTGTCGCCAGACGGATTCCAGCGCGTTGTTAACACCCAGCACCTGATGGTTGCGGGCAACGACTTTTCGAGTTCCACCCATGCGGCTGTTATCGAACAGGATAAAGTTTTCGACCAGATCGAGCAGTCGGTCTTTGGCCAGCATTCCGTCAAGCAGGACTTTCGCGTCCAGATCCCCCTTCGCCTTTTCGTCATTCCGTTTCCATTCGGCGAAGTGGTCCCATTGGCTGGTAATTGAGCCGTAACGAGCAGCATCGCCATTACTGACCACCAGAAAGACGTTATGGTGGAACGCATGCTGGATGCTGTTGTCGCTCAAGTAATCCGACAGGTTTTCGTCAAACCCCGCGCGGATATTGCGATAGACCGCCTTCAGTTCGATAAAGACGAGCGGCAGTCCATTTACGAAGCAAACAAGGTCACCGCGGCGGTTGTAATGCGGGACACGAACACCCTGAATCTTTAATTCCCTGACCGCCAGAAACCGGTTATTCGGCTGGCCGTTCGTACTGCCATTCTTGAAATCAATGACGCGGGCGCGTTGTTCCTTGAGATTTCCACCGGCATCCCGCCATTCGACGGGAACGCCGTTTCGAATGAAGTCATAGAATTCCAGATTGTGCTGAACGAGCGAACGTGAAAAATCGATCCGCGACAGTTTTTCGACAGCCTGAGCATGAGCAACTTCAGGCATGTGAGGATTCAGCCTCTGGACGGCCTGAAGCAGGTCCTTCGACAGCACAACCTCACGCTCGCTGTTCCGGCCGAGCAACCCGCTATGACCAAACGTCTCGTTGTTGTAGGCGTAAACGCTTTCCCATCCGTGGGCATCGCGCAGATAGTCCGCAAACGTCTCCTGGACGAGTCGGTCTTCGCTGTTGATGTCGGTAATCATTGGTCGGCCCGGGACCGTTCACGCTGCGTATTGGCAGTTTTATTAACAGTTTATTTACAGACGCGTCATTATTTGAGCGATTTCTGTCAATACATAAAACCTTGCAGGCTAGGGATTAGCAACGTCAGCAATCGTTTTTTGACTTTTTTTTCGCGGATTCTGCTGGGATTTCGGCGGATTCCGTCAATAACCCGCGTAAACCGAAAAGGCGTGTTGCATCCATTCGGGCCGAACGGCACCGAGATTTCCGGGATTAGACGACGAAGTCGTCCAAATCGTTTAACCCCATTTTCCGCACCCTTTAAAATACTCATCAAATTAGGCTTGCGC
>JBAXBD010000937.1:0-2287 GCA_037142165.1 Schlesneria sp.
TCCTTCGATCGCGCATAACGGATCACACGAGAGAGCGCCAGGCAGCCATCCGGACCCCATTCCTCAAAAAAGGCCGACTGTGGTTTGACGGCAGGAACCAGCGGCGCGACGACGTCGATCAGACGAACACAGAACTCCTCGAACGCCGCCGCCGCCTGGGCTACGGGGTCATCATGTTCATCCCGGGCATGTCGCAAAACATCCGGTGGAAGCTGATCCAGCCTGGGATCAAGGCCGACCAGTACGGGTGTTTGTTTGGCTTTGATTGCGGCGTGCAATCGTGTTGCGTAATGGTTACTCATTCGTCAGACGACTTTCGTCATAAGCAGGCGGGAAAATGTCTTGCTCTCGTTCCGGCTCTATCTTCGGGCGGTCTTGCATTAGACGCAATTCTGAAAGGAACCAATATCCGCAACTCAGATAAAGTCCGATGACAATTTCCCGTCCGAAATGGGCAGCCAATGTGAACCACCATCGTTGGCCTCTCGCTTGAACGTACATCGTTAAAAGCACGAACAGGATCACACCAGCGAGCGAGCTCCAGATCTTAAACGCTGGTCGAGGATAAGCGATCATCAACTTCATCAGCAGCCAGCCGATCAACCATGTTGCGATCACAATCGCGACCGCAATGGGCCAGATTCCTTTACGCGCGTCAAACCTCAACTGAAAGACCATGAACAAGATCATCACCAGGATTTGCAGACGCATCCACCACGACAGCAGGCCGAAGAATAAAGTCAGTCGTCTCACGGCAGTGTCTCATCTCCAGGGAAATATCGTTCCCGTCAAACGCTCGTAAGCATCGATGTACTTGCCACGCGTCCCTTCCACAACGTTGTCAGGAAGAGCAGGCGGCGGGCTGTTCTTGTCCCAAGAGGTTGTTTCCAGCCAGTCGCGTACAAACTGCTTGTCAAAACTCGGTTGCGATTTGCCAGGGGAGAATTGATCGGCTGGCCAGAACCGCGAGCTGTCTGGCGTTAAGACTTCGTCGATGAGGATGATGGAGTCATTAACGACTCCGAACTCGAATTTTGTGTCGGCGATAATGATTCCGCGAGCGTTCGCGTATTCGGCCGCCTTGGAGTAGACCTGCATGCTGAATTCACGCAACCGGACTGCGTGTTCTTCACCGATAATTGTCGACATCCGTTCAAACGAAATGTTTTCGTCGTGGCCGGTTTCTGCTTTCGTCGCGGGAGTAAAAATCGGTTCCGGCAACCGGTCGCTTTCGCGCAAACCTGCTGGCAGTGAAAGGCCGCAAACCGTCCGGGAGGATTTGTATTCTTTCCAGCCCGAACCGGAAAGATACCCCCGCACAACGCATTCGATCGGGAAGACTTTCGTTTTCCTGACGACCATGCTCCGCCCTTCCAGAGCTCCGATGTCGGTCCCGTCGGGCAGAGAAACGTCTGCGGGATTCATGCTTAACAGATGGTGTGGCACCTTCAGCATGTCAAACCAGAACCGGCTTAATTGTGTCAGTACACGTCCCTTATCAGGAATGCCGGTCGGAAGGATCCAGTCGAACGCGCTAATTCGATCAGTTGCAACAATCAGCAGCCGATCGTCGAAATCGTAAACGTCACGAACTTTACCGCGAATGGGAATTCGGCCGGGGATATCACTTTGCAGTAGCGGTTTCATAGGGCGACGGCATCTTCAGGGGAATGTTCAAAATGAAAAACATTTCGTTACTGGAATTTCCAAAAAAGACTACCAGACATCGGACTGGTTGAACAACGTGCGCGTCAGTACTACACTGATATTTGGTGGTTTGGTCTTCCAGCCCCCCTCGTTTTTATTTTTCCCGTGTTCACACCGGATTGTTTAATTGTCATGTTCCTTCAGGCGTAGGCTTTAAGGTCATATAGTTGCCGGATTTTGATTTCCATTCTCTTACAAGCAGGCCGGTGCAGCGATGGGGTTGATTCGGTTTGCTGTTCACCCCGCTAACCTGCTCAGTGACTGGCCAGAAGTTCATGCGGGATACTTAACCGGTGCGGATGGTCGGATCTTTCCCACCCGAATCGAGATCTTCAATAACATCGTGGGATGCCGGCGAACTTCTTCGGAAAGTGCCAAATTCCATGTTGTCTGGCCGGTTCAGGGATTTGGTCGTATCGTCATCCCGACAGCTTCTTTGCCGGAACGTGAAGAGCCTTACCTTCTCGCGGTTGAACTTGCTCGCGGAAAGATCGTTCAAGTTCGAAATCAGTCGGCTCAGTGGGAACTGGCTGGCCTGAAAATCCCGCCGGAATTCAATGATCCCAATCGAGCTGCACAC
>JBAXBD010000938.1:0-2286 GCA_037142165.1 Schlesneria sp.
CCTCAAGGGACGGTCTGGTCCTCACCTGCCGACTGGACATTTTTTCGACTGTGGCAGCCAAACCCTTTGAACAAATTGAAAGTCGAAGCAGATGGGTTTGTCGGTCGCTGGCAGTTTCCGCTGGAAGTGGAACGGGGAACAATCGCGATCGATCTCAGTCACGAAGTCCCCTTGTCTGATACCGATCCTGAATTCCTGTGGCTTGGAATCACGACTTCCGGCCCGACGGATACACACGAATCAGCACTTTTCGACGGCCTCGATTACGGACGTGAAACAATCGTCCGCGCATTCGGAGAACTGGTCACGCCCGACTCCAAACAGTTCTGGGGCGCCTTTCAGGCGAGAAAGTAGAATAGAGTAAGTAGAAAGTAGACAAGAAGATTGCGCCTGCTGCGACAGAGGAGCTTCTAACTTACACTTTCTAACCCACACGCTTGCCTGACTCGCTTGAGGACTTCCTGCCCCTTTCTTCTGGCCTTCTTTGCTCCTTCCTGGAGGACCCCTTCAACATAAGCCGGGTCTGCGACCAGTTCTGCTCGTCTGGTTCTGGCGGCGTTAAAGTAGGACATAGATGCGTCGAATACTGCCTGCTTGGCCTCGCCATAACCCATACCACCTGCCCGGTATCGTTCGGCCAGGGCCGCCTGCTGATCCGACGTGGCGAAGAGTTGGTAGAGGGCAAAAACCGAGCACGTTTCTGGATCTTTCGGTGCTTCCATCGGCAACGAATCGGTTTTGATCGACATGATCCGTTTTCTCAATGACTTTTCCGGTTCAAAGATCTCAATCGTGTTACCGTAGCTTTTGGACATTTTTTCGCCATCGGTCCCGGGCACCTTGGCTCCTTCTTTCAGAACGCGCGCTGTTGGCAAGTGCAGAAACTCGCCGCCGTACGTGCTGTTGAATCGCTGAGCGATATCGCGAGTCACTTCCAGGTGCTGGATCTGGTCCGCTCCGACAGGAACGACGTCGCTGTCGTAGAGAAGGATGTCCGCTGCCATCAGCACGGGATAAGTGAATAACCCCGCATCGGGGGCGATCCCTTTGGCGACCTTATCCTTATACGACGTACATTTCTCCAGCAGGCTGAACTGCGTCACCGTCAGCAACAGCCACATCAGTTCCGTCACTTCTGGAACATCGGACTGCCGAAAGAGTGTTGCCTTGGCTGGGTCCAGCCCCAGTGCCAGCAAATCCAGAGCGGCGTCTGTCACATTCTGTTTCAAAGCCTTGGCGTCACGGACTGTCGTCAGTGCATGCAGGTCAGCGATGAAGTAAAACGATTGCTCGTTCCCCTGCAAGGCGATGTATTGCTGAATCGCTCCAAAATAATTGCCCCAATGAAAGCGCCCTGTGGGCTGAATACCAGAAAGAACTCGCATACATCACCAGAAGTTAGAACCACATATCTGTCATCAGAAAACGCTCGCTCAATTGACCGAGCAAGAAGATATCAAATGTCAGAGAAAAAGTGGCTACAGCCAGCGTGAGTCCTGATTCATTGTCGCGAACTCCATAATGATCGATGATGCTTCTCAGGAAAACGGTCTCCTCATCAGACAAACACCACACTGCAAAAGTTCACATAACGTCAATCTTCTTTTTGCGATCACAAAACATGGACGAAACGCCCGTGAAAAACCAAACCATAAAACTTCTTTTAACCCACCAGGCGATTCTCGTTGTGGTGGCGATTCTGGTCTTCTTCACCAACCTCGGCAGCTACGCCTTGTTTAATGACGACGAGGCCAAGAACGCAACCTGCGGTGCCGAGATGTTTCGTCGAGGCGACTTGATCAAGCCGACGTTTAACGAAGAACTGCGAACCGATAAACCGATTCTCACGTACTGGTTTATGTTGACGTCGTTCAAACTGTTTAGTGTTTCTGAGTTTTCCGCTCGACTGGCCTCATCTCTGCTTGCGGTCGGAACGATACTTTTGACGTATCATCTCGGTCGAAAACTTTATTCGGCAGAAGTCGGGTTTCTGGCCGGCTTGATTCTGTCGACGTCCCTCTTGTTTTCGGTTGTGGGACGTGCGGCAACTCCCGATTCGTCACTGGTGTTTTTTATCACGCTCTGCTTCGCCAGTTATGTCTGGGTCGTGGCAAGACGACGAGGGGGCAATTTCAGCGAAGGTGATTTCCGGCCGGTCGAAACCACGCCGCCCGAACCTGAACATGTCGAAGCAGCGCCTGAAAAAACCACTGACGAAGACGCGACCACTTCGAATGTTGAACAAACTGTTCCGCTATCGGGAATGCTTGTTCCAGCGAATTGGAA
>JBAXBD010000939.1:0-2286 GCA_037142165.1 Schlesneria sp.
AGTCGTCCGATTGGCAAATGTCTCTCGTTTTATCTTCGAGAATATTCCGGTCGAGGCGAATGAGAAAAAAGTCGCCGTTGAACTGGCCGATGACCTGCACGAATCTCGATTGACCAAGATATTGATCAGTGGCTTTTCCGAATCGGGAATCGTTTGCAAAGGGACTCAAGGACTCTCGTTTGGAAATAGTCAGGTCGCCCTTGAAAAACTTCAATTTGAACCAGCCAGCCCACAAGCCATTGGAATTCGGCTCGAAGAGGGGGCCGATAATGACATCAATAATATCGTGATACGGGCCTGCCGATTCCTCGACCCGATCGATACTGGCATCCTGATTCGCGGAAAAGTTCCCTACGGGATAGAGATCTCTGAATCGATTTTTAACGCCTGTAACGACGGAATTCGAATCGAAGGGAATCCCACCCTGAAATCAATTCGCGTCATAAATAATTCGTTTCGAGATATCAAAACGGGAATTCGGTTTTTGAATCTTCCAAACGAACTTTCTGCTGAACTGGTTTTCCGAAGAAACTTATTCGTAAAAACGGCGGTTGCCGAAGCGGTTGTCCAGAAGGGGTATGACGAGTCGAAATTCCGGTTGATGCTGTCAACTAATCCTCCCGGGATCGAAGCCAATTGGTCAGATCGTGTCAAACCGACGGAACCCGTCGGAGGGGAGATCATGATACTATTTGAGCAGGGAGGTCGACCGGGGGTAACAGATATCGCATTTGAATCGACTGATCCCAAAAACCCGAATTTCCTTGTGCCGACCCCGACAAGCCCCCAAAAAGAAGTCGCTGGGGCGCAAGGTTCTGAAAAGAAATGGGTTGGGGCGATCGGACCTTGATTGCCCTTCGAGTTTTCCGAATCGTTATATTCGACAACTTCAGCGTCATGTTGTGAATTCTTCGATTCTTCCGGGAAATTTTGATTAATTTTCTCCGTTACGGGGTCACAAGAATCGCCTCGCTCGAGTTCAAGCTTGCACCGCAACTCGACACGCTCAAGTAGGTTACGGGCGAACGAGCAACTCAAGTCATCGACTCGTGAGATGGCTGCCTGAAATGATTCTCCGTAACTTATAAACAGTAAAAGACTTAGTGTCGGTACTTGTCTGCCGTCTGGTGCGCTCCGTAAACTAGAAACTGCTTAGTAATTCTGGTTGCCTATGACGTGACGAATGGGCGACCAGTTAAAGTGCGAGGCAGCCGAACAAGGACCATCATTCGTGAAAAGAGCAGATCAGACAAGGTAAGAGATCATGTCTTCCCGAATTTCCAAGTCGCATCATCAGCAGCGGTCGGTTCGCGGTGCGATTCACCAAAAGCATGGTCGAACGATACGGCCGGACGCTGCCTATCGTCAGCGGCACCGCGCCGACGAAATATCGACTCATTTCAGCGCCCCCGAAACGTGGTATGAGCCGCAACAGCGAGCCGTCACCGAATATATCGTTCAGCCAGCCGGAAAAGGATACATCCATCCGGTGACAGTAGATGAAATTCGGGAGCGGCTGGCATTGCTTCCTCAATCACTGACGTGCGAGATCGAAGTTGTTCAACTGAGCGGGATGACTCGAAAACGATGCCTGTTTCCATTGTATGGGATGCAGTGGGGGCCGAATGTTTACTTGTATCCGATCGAAGAAAGCCTGACCGAAACATTCGTTCGCCCACCGAGACCTGAGCAACTGGTTGAAGCACGAATGTTCGGCGGTAAATGGATGCAAACAGGCCATGAATGGCAATTAATCTGGACTCCTGAAACGATTCGCGACTTTTATCTTAATAACGTGCTGATCCATGAAGTTGGCCATGTGAATGATACTCGAAACACGAATCATCATAAGCGGGAGCAATATGCTATCTGGTTTGCGACCGAGTATGGATATCGGGCGTCTCGCGGACGAGCTCGTTTTGGCAAAGCCAGGTAGGGGAGCGTAACGTCGTTCGAGCTTGAGTCATGTACCAATGGCCTGCTCTCTTTGGTCAACAGTGTGTATCGATTTTTGCAAATCGATTTCGTGACGCATCGTTATTAGCGACGACGTCTCGACTTCGTGTTCGACCGAATGCCTGTTGACGTCTTCTTTATCTGCTCTGTTTTGGCATCCAAGTCAGATTTGATGTGATGCGATGAGTCGCCGACCATCGTCGCGGATGTGACCTGGTTCCGCTCCATTTCCAGGTCAGATTTGGCGAGCGGAACTGGCACAGTTTCAGGTGGGGGTCTGCTTTCAATTGTTCGTTCATTAGCCAGGTCTTTCAATTCAGCATTGAAGAT
>JBAXBD010000940.1:0-2278 GCA_037142165.1 Schlesneria sp.
GATGTTTGACTGACCGATGTCGTCACCCCAGATGATGCAGAAATTCGGCTTCTTTCCCGATTGAGCCAGCGATGCAGCGACCAGTTGATTATGGTTTAAGATCGCCAGTTGATCAGAGCGGCTTAACCCTTCTGAACAACAAGCGGGACTTGCGGAGGCAGAAGCGGGTGCGGGGAGCTCAACCGGTTGAGTTTTCGCCACGTCTGTTTTCGCCGGCGCAGTTGACGACGAGGCTGCTTTGGCCGGCTGACGAAAATCCGCCATCGCCGCACCGTACCCGACAATGGCACCGATTGCCATTGTCAGTACGGATGAGGTCATTAACCGTTTCGACATGAATTTCTCCTTAAAGGAACCAGAAAATCGACCCGAAATCGGGCCTGAAACGTTTCGCGTTCAGCATTTCAGTCGGATAAGACACATCGAAAACCCACGTGGGAAATTCCGGTGTCGGGAGTACCGCCGTGCCGGGCACTGGGACGATAACGTGAACAATAACTGTCATTACACAAGAACGAACCGCCACGTTGACTTCGCTGAGTTGTATAAGGTCGAAGTGGATCGTTACTGGCGGATGGTCCAGCCGGGTTGACGGTGACCGCACCTGGACGTAGTCGTTTATAAGCGTCGCGGTCGTACCAGTCAGAACACCACTCCCAGACATTGCCTGCCATGTCGTAGAGTCCGTATCCATTCGGCGAATATGACTTGACCGGAGCGGTCCTTTCAAAGCCATCCTGAGCCGTGTTGCGATAAGGAAAATTGCCTGTCCAGAGATTGGCTTGCGGCTTCGTCAGGCTGGGTGGTTCTTCGCCCCAGGTAAAATTCTTGCGGTCCAGCCCACCACGAGCGGCGAATTCCCATTCGGCTTCTGTGGGGAGACGCTTACCTGCCCATTTCGCATAGGCAACAGCGTCATCCCAGGAGACATGAATTACGGGATGAAGTTCACGTCCCTTCAGATCACTACCAGGTCCCTCGGGATGTTGCCAACTGGCTCCTGGGGTCCAGACCCACCACTGACTGAAATCGTTTAATGGAACAGGGCGATCGGTCGGCGTAAAGACCAGCGAACCAGGAACAAGGGCCTCAGGTGGTGGTGGTGGAGTTCCTGGCGGAGACTGAGACATGATTTCTTCGAGTGTCGGAGCCCGCTCGGCCGTCGTGATGAATTTCGTGGCATCAACGAACTTTCGAAAATCAACGTTCGTGACTTCCGTCACGTCAATAAAAAAACCGTCAACACGAACCTGATGTGCAGGTTGCTCATCGGGCCAGGCCTCTTTTGAATCGGTTCCCATCCAGAATTCGCCCCCCGGCACCCACACCATCCCATCAGGTGGCGACTTCGTCCCTTTTGGTTCACTTGCTTTAGGCTTGGCAACTGGAGCAATGAATTTCGGAGCTTCCTCTGGGACTATCGCCCTAGGTGATACGTTTTCGGCATCGCGTCTGAGACGTGTTGCGAAATACGATAAACCAAACGCCGCCAGGCCCAGGATTAACATCAACCGAACCTGCGCCCACCAACGATCTGTTACGTCCGAACTTTTGTTCATAAGAGTGGCACCGGTGTTTTTCAGGGAAGTTTCCCGCGCACCTTAACACCTGATCTTGTCGTTTTCCAGCAACATCCACACGAACACTGCGTGATCGTCTTTGTGCCGACACTGGTCGCTGAGCCGAACTCACGGGTTTCAGGGGAAATGCCGACCTCGCTGTTCCACCGGAAACACGTTGTCACACGGCATGCCTGGGTAAGCAAGTGTGTTTTTCCTGCGATTTGACACAAATTTTTCTACGCTGGCAGTGTCAGCTAAGTTCTAACTTTCGATCATTGAATTTCGATTTTGACCGGCAAAAATGTTGCCAGCGCAGACCAATCTTGACCGAACCTGACCTTTGTCATGTAATCCGCCGCAAAACCGACGGGTAGTGGGTATCCGTTTTAGTTGTTTGGGACAACTGCCTGCACTCGATATTGATTGGCACGGGCTAAAGCCCATGCTACCGATTTTCTTGTTATTTTTACCGTTCGAAGACCTACCGACCTCAATTCGTCGTATCAGCTTGCTTCTCAAGTCAATTGGTTCTGAAATCGCATGACGTATGATCGCTATTTAATGCGAAACTTTTTGCACACGTTCGGCGTGTGTTTCATCGCCATGTTCGGCCTGGTGGCCGTGATCGATTTGTTCGAAAACCTTGACGAGTTTCTGGAGATCAATGGCGGTAAAGGCCCGCTGAGTCTGGTCCAGCTCATTGTCACTCTGAATGC
>JBAXBD010000941.1:0-2276 GCA_037142165.1 Schlesneria sp.
CGTGCCTCGGTCGGAGTGATCGTCGTCCCTCCTGCCGTGATGATCTTCACCGCAAACGTCCCCACCTGGCTTGGTACCAGCAGTCCTGTTTGGGCGGCCGTCGGTTGAAACACCACAGTCCGGCTGCTCCCCGTCTGCACCGTCGCCGAGCCAATGACCACAACCCGGCTACCAGGCGTCGACAAACACAACTCCACTGTCGCACCAGCCAGCGTTGGCAAAACCGTGCCGTTAAGCGTCAGCGTGATCTGCCGAGAATCGCCGGATGAATAATCATCACCCGCCGTCAACACGATCACGAGCAATCCACCGATGTTAAACACAGGCCCGTTGACAGTGACGATGACCCCGTTCAGATTCAGCCGCTCAGACAACAAAGCGGCGTCGGACAGCGAATCAACCAGGGCCAGGTCAGACGCGTTGTAGTAGCCAACGACTTCGGACAGGTACGCGACAAACTGACCAACGAATTTTGCCGAGCGAAACAGATTAACCCGGACTTCTCCAAAAGCGGCATCGGACATCACGCCCTGGTACAGACCTGGCGTTGTGGCTGACTCCGTCAATGCGATCGCACCACTGGTGTTAAGCGCGACACCTCCATTCACCGGGTGGACATTGCATGTCATTCCAGTCGCACCAGGCGCATAGCTGACGTTGATCGTTTTGTTTGCCATCGCTCGCCTTTCGTAGCATGGGCTTCAGCCCGTGCATCAGCCAACCCACGTGACGGGAGCACTCACCACAAACCGGCTGCCGGACATGGACCACAACCAGCCAGGCCCAAGGAACTCGGTATAAGTCCCCGTCGAATCCTTGCGAGCGTCCGCGAAGGCCGTCGGGTATTCGAGAATAATCCGAGCGATCTCCCGTTGTGCTTTGGCGAAGAAGCAAGTCAGTGCGTCAGTCGTCCCCAGTACCGGATCAGTCACCTGGTGCGAGGCCAGCGCATCAAGCAGCCCCTGCATGCTGGCAACGTCGCGAGTGGAATCCCAGAAGGCACGCCAACCGGCCTTGAACCGCAGAGCATCAGCGATCGCGTAGCTGTTGAATCTCTGCATCTGTTCGTTGCCGAGATCAATATAAATTTGAGAGTTAGACACGGGAATGACGTCAAACATAGTTACCCCGCCATCGCAAAATTGACTTCGGACGATGTCGCCGCAGGGGCTGCGACATACACCAACGCACAGCAACGCCATGGACTGATACCCGTCCACGTCAAATTGACCGTTGTTGACGAACTGTAAACCTGGTACTCAGCGTCAAGGCCCTCGGTCGATCCACCCGCGACATATCCAAAGCGAGTAAATCCGGAAGTCGACATGGAACTGCTACCAGCTCCGTCGGTGCTATAGACGCCAATCACTAGCGATGATCCGGACGGGGTCGTAATTGACCCAGCGGTCGCCGTCGTTCCCGTCCCCGCGTTGGCTGACAAAATGCCCGCGAACTTGAGAGGCGGGCATTCCAATGCACATGCAGAAAAATAAATAACCGAACCGGAATTGATTCTGAGCGATATTGTGATCGTTGGCGTTCCGGCGACAACATTTTCCGCACGCAGAACGGTCAAATACGCTCCGTAATAATTGATGATGTCGGGCGTATAGACATTCCCCAAGTCGTCGGTTGCTGCTGGAAGGTTAACGCCATAATTCGCGACGCACACTAGGATTGTATTACCAGCAGTGACCGGGGACGCAAAATTCGACAGCGTGAACGAAGTTCCGGCTGTCGTGCGAAGGGTCGTCGCAGAGTATTGAATTGGAGTCAAAGGCATTACTGCACCTCCAACGTGACGATCAGTCTTTTCACGTTCGCTAAGCCGGTCGCAGACACATACAACGCAATCTGATCGTTAGCACTGATGGACGCATAACCCGTACCACTGGTCGATTTGTTCGCCACGGCCGAGGTCAATGACGGCAATGTTCCACCGGAAACCATTGAAGCCGATGGAATCGACGAAGTTGAATACGATTGCTTGTAAAAGTCGACTGACACCGTCCCGGATTGATCGGCCTGAATCGTCCAGCCAATCACAGTGCACCCGTACGGCACCAGTAAAATGGCTTTTAGCCCGGAAGTGATCACAGACCCGCCGCCGTCAACAACCCACGTTAAAACGCGAGTCGTGATGCCTGACGCCCCCGTTGGGCCTGTCGCTCCCGTTGGCCCGGTAGCACCAGTAGCACCCGTCGCACCCTTGATGTTGCAGACGATTGAATATGTGCCAGACGTTCGCAGGTACACATCCGACGTTGACGTGTTCA
>JBAXBD010000942.1:0-2272 GCA_037142165.1 Schlesneria sp.
CAGCAAGGCATGTTGACCAGTCGACCAGGCCAGTCCGGCCATCGGCCCCAGCGTATCAAGGAAATGCCGGTCAAAGACGGCGCCTGTTGCGGCAAGCTGATCAAAGCTGGGTGTTTCGATCCACTCATTGCCGTAGCAGCCAAGTGAGTTTGTGGCGAGGGAATCGAAAGAGACGATGAGAGCCTGCATCTAACGATTCGTCCCTTCGAACGAGACGGAATCCAGGAAGAGAGAATCATGATTGATTCTCTCTCCTGTTTTCCTCATATCAGTTCAAGGCGACCGCAAAGCTCGACGCCACTGAGGGCTGACGAGAATTCGCTCGATTTGCAGTTCATGAAGTTGGTCGAACCATGTTCCGTCAAACTCGAAGACTTCGTACATTCGCTGCGACTGATCAAAGCGAGGGTCCGATGTCCCACCTTCTTCGTCAGTTCCAGCGAATCGACTTGGGACGATTAAAACCCAAGTTCGGTCCCCGGCTCGCTCCCATGTCGGCTTCGTCCAACGGAAACCAACCTCCTGCAAATCTGCCTGTGACATTCAACGGCCTCCTTGCCAGTCAACACGGGTCCATCCGTGGGGCGGATTATTCATTCAACAAGCAGGTTGGTCAAGCGACTATAGAGAAGTTATCTTGGATGTTGAGAAATGGAGGAAGCTTTTGATCATCGACGATGATGACCAACCCGATCGTGAACAAGACCAGATTTCCCTGTTTTCACATGCGAAAAATGAAACATTCCCCGCAATGGATGGCTCGCTGAAGAAATCACTTCTACTCCTGCCACCAGAATCCTGTGATGGATGTGGACTGTGCTGTGAAGGGATTGGATCGCCGGTCGTGTTGTATGCTTCACGGACGGGATTACCGACGCCGCACCCCTTCCGGCCCGCAGAGTTACCGCAGGATCTGATCGAAGAAATCGATTCCCACTTTTCCGGATTAACGCGTGGTCAGGAATCACAGGACCGCTGCCTCTGGTTTGACCCCGTGGCCCGAGCCTGTCGCCATTACGAGTTTCGACCGCAGATCTGTCGTGACTATGAACTCGGTGGCCGAGCATGCCTTCAACGACGACGGGATGAACTGAATTCAGTCAATAATCAATCGTGATTGTTTGCGTTGGCAGCATGAACCAACTCTCGAAACGTCGCTCGAAGCGATGGGTGTAGAAAGCGAGCGATGGAACGATCCAGGTTTCGGGCCGCAATCAATTCGACGACGTCCGCAAAGTCTTTGTGCGTTCGGCGTAAATTGCTGGTCCTACATGCGATTTTCATTTCGATTAATCGCGAAAGTCGCACGACGATGATGCCCTCTCGTTGCTGGACATTCAGGTCGCCCATTGGATCGGGGATGAATACTTCGCTTCCTTTTCCCGCCGTATTGCCTGCAATGCGGAATTGCACAGCGATACCAGCGGGCGACCGGAATCTGGCTTGGGCACGATCCCAAACCGTTCCCCCATCTCCCAACGTTTTCCGAACGCCGTCGGTATCAACTGAACGAATCACTAGATCGAGGTCAACGGTATTCCTTTGATACCCGTGGAGACAAACTGCCACTCCGCCACAATTCGAATAGGGGATCTTCTCAGCCGACAAGAGTGCTTGACATCGCTCCGCCACGTACCAAAGTGACTCTTTGCCAAGCATCCGATAAACCTTCTGTGCCGGGATCATGATTTGTTCCCGTACGGCCATTATCCCGCTGAACAACGGTCAAGAATCATACGGTGTTTACTTACCGGACGTAGTGGCAGAGGGTGCTACCCTCGCGCTTCCCACAGGTGGCCGACAATACACTAGTAAGAGATGTCACTCTTCGACTTTTGGGGGGCGACGTCGATCTTTTGTTTCGGTTCGTTCTCGCTTGGCCTCGACTCGTCGTCGCTTGGAAGCACGGGTTGGTTTGACGGCCCGCCGTGGTTTGGGTGCAGTAGCGACCGATTGAAGTAGTGCTTGCAGTTTTTCAAGACAGTCAGCGACGTTTTTGGGCTGGTCTCGAAACCGTTCGCTGCTGAGGACGAGTTCGCCTTCGCCAGTCATTCGCCTTCGATAGGCTGCAATAAAGCGGTCTCGCACATCGCCAGGAAGAGATTCCGATTCGACAAGGCTCCATCGCAGGATCACCTTGGAATTCACTTTGTTGACGTTTTGTCCGCCCGGTCCCGAACTGCGCGCAGTCGACCACGAGAACTCGCGACATGGGACGCGAATTCGATGAGTGACATTCATCTGACCTCCAGCCTTGGCAATATCACGTCGT
>JBAXBD010000943.1:0-2271 GCA_037142165.1 Schlesneria sp.
GGCAAGAGGCATCCCGCCGATTTTGCGCTCTGGAAAGGATCGAAGCCCGGCGAACCGGCGTGGGACAGCCCTTGGGGGCCCGGTCGGCCTGGCTGGCATATCGAATGTTCGGCGATGGCGAAGAAAATTCTTGGCGATTCGATCGATATTCATGGCGGCGGCCTGGACCTGATGTTCCCGCATCATGAAAACGAACTTGCGCAATCTGAAAGCTGCACTGGTAAGCCTTTTGCGCGGTATTGGATGCATAATGGATTGATGCAGGCCAGCGGCGCACCGGGTAAGGTCGGCGGTGGTCATGACAAGCAGGGTGACAAACCGGCCGATCTTTCGGCGGCAAAAGAAGCACAGGAAGCCAATAAACTGGCGGGCTCGAAAGGAGCCGCGTCAGTGAAGGAACTGTTCGCCAGACACGATCCGGAAACAATTCGCTTCTTCTTGTTAGCCACGCACTATCGCAGCCCGATCGACTTCAGCGACGAGCGGATTGCAGAAACGGGTAAGGCACTGGAAGGCTTTTATCGTTTATTTGAAACGTACGAGCGAATTGCGGGTCATACGTTCTATTCGCTGAAATCCGCTACAAAACGTTCCGAAAGTGCCGTTCTTAACGGTGAGCCTGCTCCCTATTTTCAGGAATTGAACGAACTTCGTCGGCGATATCTCGAATCAATGGACGACGACTTCAATACCGGCGGTGCGGTCGGTGTTCTGTTTGATTTGCGAAAGACGCTCAATGCATTCATCGCGGATCACAAGCTTGATACCGCCAGTGCCGATAAAAAGCATGTTCAGTCACTGACGGCAGGTATGACACTACTCAAAGAACTTGCGTTGATCCTCGGAGTCTTCCGCGAAGCCAGGCAAAAGGCCGCTTCGGCCGACGACGCGACACTCGACGGTCTGATGCAACTCGTTATTCAAATTCGAGCTGACGCTCGAAAGAACAAGAATTTCGCTGTTGCTGACCTTATTCGAAACAAGCTGAATGAGCTGAAGATCACGTTGGAAGACCGGACAGACCAGACGCTTTGGCGTAAAGGGTGATTACTGGCATATCACCGAGATACCACGACGTGGCCGTTCGATCGGTTTCTTTGCCGTGTTTACACGTTCAGTGAAAATATCGGGCGAGCTTGATCTACACCTCGGTCAATACGGCCAAGCCATAACATGCTATTGTTGATGGCTTTGTGCTTTTTCAGACTTTTCACCTGCCGTTCATATGATATTCACAATCGCAGGTATGATGATTGCTCTGTTGAAGGCTGATGATACCGAACTTTACCGCACTTGAACTTAGCGGTTTGAGTTATCAAGCGGCTCTTTTCATTGAAGCAATTGCCCACATTATTTTTGAAGTTCGTGGTTGAAATATGCGTCGAACAACGATGCGACTGATCCTGTTGCTGGCGATTAGTTCGCGATGCACTGCGAGCGATGCGGATCCCCGCAAAGAATCGTCAATTCGGTTCGCGACATTCAATATTCAGGAACTGTCAATTTCGAAGCTTCAAGAAGTTGACTCGAATGGTCATGGAGCAAATCCTCAGGTCAAGAACTGTGCCGAGGTCCTGCAACGGGTTCGACCCGATATTGTTCTGATTAACGAAATTGATGCACCGTCTACGAGTGGCGATGGCGAAATCGTCAATCCCGCCGGAAATGCCGCTCGACTGTTTCGAGACAAATATTTAACAGTTTCCCAAAGAACGCTTTTGCCACTGGAATTCCCCTACATTTACATTGCGCCTTCGAATACGGGTGTCCCCACCGGACACGATCTTGACAACGACGGAAAAAACGACGGGCCGGCAGATAGCTTTGGGTTTGGCCGATATCCAGGTGAATACGGGATGGCACTTCTCAGTCGATTCCCAATTGAGATGGACGGTATTCGGACTTTCCGAAAGCTGCTTTGGAAAAGCATGCCTGGCAATTTGATGCCGGACGGATCACAGGGGAAGCCCGCGTTTTATGATGTGGACGAATGCAAGTTGTTCCGGCTTTCCAGTAAAAGCCATTGGGACGTCCCTTTGTCAATAAATGGACATGTTGTGCATGCACTCTGCTCGCACCCGACGCCGCCGGTTTTTGACGGACCCGAAGACAGTAATGGTCGCCGGAATTTTGACGAGGTCAGGTTCTGGTCGGATTATCTTTCAGGTCCCGATTCAGCTCACTGGATTTGCGACGATGCAGGGAAAACAGGCGGGTTGAAGCCCGGCGGCCATTTTGTGATTCTTGGCGATTTGAATGCAGAGCCTGTAC
>JBAXBD010000944.1:0-2265 GCA_037142165.1 Schlesneria sp.
CTCTTTGATCGACGGTAGCCGACAAGATCGGCAAGATACGGGACAACCCAGTCTTCACATGTTTCAATGAACCAGTTGTCGTAAAGCTGGCCGATATCCCCATGCAGCATCTCCACCTGTTCCTGGACAATGCGCAGCAACGCCTTCAGTGGCTCGCCCACTGCGGCATCCTGCTGTCGGTGATAAGCCGGCAGCAATTCATACAATTGCATTGGCGCAGGTCGTTTCATGCGGATTTCACCGTTGTCAGCGTGAGACGGAGCGTGGATGGAATATCAGGAGGAAGATAAATCAGTTCAGCACCGATACCGGCTTGACTGGGGCGAGGCGTGATGCGATCGATCACCCCCTTTGGTTGAGTCGACTCCTCCAGTGCAGCCCGTTGGTAAAACTGATTGAGATCGACATACTCGACTCCCTCAGTCTCCTGAATCGTTTGGATCGCGGTCGAAGAAAATATCGGGGTTAAAAAATCGGCGTTGTCGAAGCTGAACGCGGCCTGCAGATTTTTTCGTATGGCAATCTCAAGATCTCGCGTTTTGTAGCGAGGATCGAAGACGACATTCGCGTCAATCACAACGTAGCTGAGCGAATGCGGTAACGTATCGGCGAGATCGAGGCCGCCGCTGGCACCGAGAAGCGCTCCCTCTAAATTCGTGATTAAGACCCCCGTTGGGGCTAACGGAGTCGGATCGTTCCCCGCCACCGTCAATTGAATCCGAGATGCGACCCGCCGCGCGTCCGCCTTAGCAATTCCTCCGAATCCCAATGCGAAATCCGCGTAGTCCGGGACGGAAATCAATCGGTCCATCGATCTCATGACCAGCGGCGCTCGCTGACGGATCAGGTCGACGCCATCGGGATCTGCCCCACCGTTAGCGGGAAGAGGATTCACGACCCCCTTTACGCCGGGGGGCGGCCCGACGAGTTGGTTAATCTGGCCGGATTGGACGTTTCCGGCAGCCCCCATTCCGGTTCGGTAGACAACCCGAACATTATCGCGACCGGTAGGGACCTGAATAAACTGAACCGTCGTTCGCTGTAATTCATCTCGATGCGTGACATAGACCTGACTAGTGTTGGGGGATGAATCATCTGCCGTTTCTGGCTGGGCCGAATCTTCGGTCCCCGGCTGTTCTTGTCCACGGAGCGAATCGACGTGGTTCCAGGTCACTCCGTTAACCTGGACTTCCAGTTCACTTTTAACTCCTTCCGCCACCGGGGCGGGGACGTATGTCACGGCTGAGGCAACGGGGAATTTGGGATATGTGACCCGACCCGCGCCGCTTCCCAGAATTTCTTGCTTCGTCTCTCCCTGCGTCGCTTCGACAACATTGGCAAGAATTCTGACGGAGTTTCGCTGAAGGTCATGGAGCAATGGCTGGTCAAAGATGATGATCGTCCGATATCCGTCACCATTTCTTTGCTTATCATACTCGTGGCGAATACTGGTAATTTCGACCAGTTGTTGAATGCGAACGGTCTCAGGCTGGGTGATCGGCACACCTTCGATAATTAATCGACGATTCAGCCCGAGGCCAAAAGTGATTCCTTCCAGGCGAACTTCCCTACTTCCGTGCACAATCGGGACGCTGATATCTTCCGCTGCCAGCGCAAGTTCCTCCGCTTCGCAGAAAACGCGCGTCCTTCGAAACACGCGAAACCCTTCGCATACGTTCCACCATTCACTGCTTAAGGATATCTCTGTGGTTTCGGACGTCACCCCATAGAGTGTTCTTGGCCGAGTGTTTACCTGATTCACGCGAAATGGCTTTGGTTCTTGGTCCTTGTCGCCGCCTGGTTCGCTCAGCAGAAAATCAGTGTCGTTAGGATTCAGCAGAGGAGACTGTGGTGCGTCCGCCACAGTTCCATTGTTTATTACAGTTAGTCGTTTGGGCGGTTTTAGTACGGCAATCACGGCACCTAACTGAATTCGACGATACGCGTTGTCTAAGAAAATCTTATCGTTTTGTTCCGCCTCTTCGTTTGGTTCTACATTCGAATCATTTAACGTTGCTGAGGTTCCTTCGCAGGTAACGGATGTAAGAACATTCTGCTGAAAGCACTTTTGCTTTATTAATTCGTGAAATTTATCCAAATCTCCAGATTTACACGTCGTAACAGTCGCAAGAGATTCGGATAGAGCAACCCTTGCTTGCCAACCGAAGACCTTAGCTTCCGTCCGCAGAACGAAGACACGCGCGCGTTTTTCCGTTACGTTTTGAAACGATTGCAATCGTCCCTCAACGATGTATCGTTCTGACG
>JBAXBD010000945.1:0-2261 GCA_037142165.1 Schlesneria sp.
CGACGCGGCCACGACGCAGACGTGCCAGACGATCTTCGAGCGGGAGTGCCGTGACGGGCAATTCCAGTTCGCCGTTAAAAACGCCGTCGTTTCGACCGACTCGTCTGGAAAAACTTCGTTTCGCGACGGCGGCAAGCCAAAGGTATAATACGGCCACCCCGCCAAAATGGATGACCACCAGAACCCAGCTTTCTTCGCTCGTCGGCTGGGCTGAAAGGACAACAGCGGGACTGAGCCAGCTGAGCAGTGGAATTGAAGGCAGCCGTCCGCCTGGATAAATCTGAGGATATGACGGGGTCAATAACCAGGACAATAAAGGAGGAGCAACGCAAGTGAGCGTGATCAATGTCATCGTCACCAGGATGGCATGAGCTTGCGAACGGCAACGCAAACCCTGATAGAATCCAAACCAGGCAATCGTCGGCAGATAAAGGCCAACGGCCAGGACAGCTCGCAGAACGGTAAACATCATGCTTTCTGCTGGCGAACCGTTCCCGTACGTCGTCGGCAATCCAATCCAAGTTTCCCACCACGCTTGAAACAGATACAGCGTCGCAAACGGAACCCACAAAACGTGGATCATCCGCCAGACTCCGGCAAATTTCTGCCTGACGATTTCATCGCTTTCGATCGGTGTTGTCAGCAAGACATCCAGTGACTGATGCGATCGCTCGGTGCCGATCAGGCCAGTCGCTTGAATCGACAGCACCAGCGTTGCCACGCCCCACAAGCACCAACCGGCCACATAGGCAGGAGCGAAACCAGAACGGATTTGAGTGTCACTGGCAGGCCAGAACGCCATGACCATTACCGGAACTTCGATCAGCAATAAAAAACGAACAAGATACCGCGTGGTTCCCAATGAGCGTTTTGACGTCTCACGCCAACTGATGGGGTGATAGAAAGGCAAAGCCACTGATTCGCGAATTAAGACAATCCCACGAGTCAGTCGATTGTGATTCACGTTATGAAAGAAACCATCGAGCGATTTGAAGAGTTTCAGCAGGACATTTTTTGGTTCAACGAAGGCTCGCCGCCATAAGATTGCGCGAGCCAGGATCAGGCTGAGCACGGACGTTCCAAGCAAGGGCAACGTCATGACGACGCAATCCAGGAACGTCTGCTCGCGTAATATCGGATTGCCAAAACCGTTTCGCTCTAATTCGTCCCCGTTAAGAATTGTCGCGCCACACCCCATGACTAACACATTTGGGTGATCAAGGTCGAACAGCCATTTCAATGCAGGGGGGCTCAGCAAAAACTGGAACCAGTATTCGAAGCCATACCACAACAGGTAATAATAAACGTACGCAGAAACATAGATCGCGAGGATTTCGAGTAGATAGGTCGCCAGGAAGGCTGCTGCGGTGGTCCGAAACCAGGCAGAGCAGAGAACGGCGAACGAACCCACCTGAAGCCCCGTGACCGCCAGCACCCACATCAGCTTGGCAATATCGACCGCCTCAATTCCACCAAGGCTATAAGCAACAGCCAGCAGGGGCAGTGACAGCAAAACAAATGATGCCATCGGAACCAGCCGACTGAACAGTTTTTCGAATACGATCGTCCATGGACCGAGCTTGGTCAGCAGCAACAGGCCAAGTGTGTCACGTTCTTTTTCGGAAGTCAGGACGCTACATGTCATTGCTGGCAGAAAAAGATAAATCCCTGCGAATTCGAACCTCGCGAGTGCGAGATAAAGCTGTCGCCCCTGTCCGAGTATCGTCAGCCCTGATCCATTTAACGAACCGAGTTGTTGATAGAAGACCCAAAGCGTCGCCCCGTAAAGAGCGATCGCGTAGATCACTCGCAAAATATACGTTCGTTTTCGAGCCGATTGCTCGATCAACTCTTTGGTTAACAGCGGCAGGCCAAACTGAGTCGGAAAAGCGCTCATACATCCCGGCCTTCTGTTTGGTCCTGTTTCGGCTCAGCGATAGATTTGCGGCCTCGGCAACCCTGCCAGTTTTTCGGGGCGAAGACTTGACCCACTATTGGAAATTGACAACTTTGAATCAGCATCCCTGACGTCGGTAAGCAGGTTTGTCAGGCGGGGACGAAACGTGACGACCAGCATCAGCGGAAGATACCACAGAACGTAGATCCCCCCCTGATCGGGGTACCAGAACTGTGTGGCAACGATGATCGCCACTGAATTGGCGAGCAGGGTTTCCAGGTTTTTCTTGAGCGGCCAGATTGTCAGCGAGGCGAGTAGTACAACGAACGTCGCGAATACCGGGATTCGGTATGCCGGATTGTAA
>JBAXBD010000946.1:0-2259 GCA_037142165.1 Schlesneria sp.
GATTGAGAAGACCGATGATCAACTGAAGCAGATTGTCAAGGAAGAACTCGCAGAGGTTCTCGGTGTTCAGGGTGAACCTGACTTCATGCGAGTTGTTCGTTACCCCGATGCCATGCCACAATACCACGTCGGACACCTTGATCGAGTAGCAAGTATTCAAGAGCTGATGAGTCAGCACACGGGAATTGCATTGGCAGGAATCGCGTGCAACGGAGTTGGTGTCCCGGATGCAATTGCCAGCGGCGAACGGGCTGCTGTCGATGTCGTCTGCGGACGATAAGCGACAGCCCAAATAATCAACCCGGCCTGATCAAATTTTTTTGCTGTCAGTGCTTATGATGCTCGTGATCGAGAGCATGATCCCCTTCACCGGCAACGGCGGCGGTTGGACCTTGCAACATCAACGGGACTCGCAGTTCAGGGACTTCGCGATCGTCCGTCTTGATACGCAGCAGCGCTTGAGTACGGGCCGGAGGCAAATCGCCGGCGATTGATACTCTGACGGATTGCTGAAACATCCCGGTCTGTGTTCTCGATGATTCACCGATCGCGGTCTCGACGAGATCGCTATTGATCGAAACCTCAGTGATTTCAAACCGTGTTCCACGTCCGTCCGTGATCATGAAGTCGTACGTGGTCGGTTCGGCCCCTTTCGGATGGTAAACGATCAGTGCCGGGGGAGACACTGTCAATGTCGTTGTCGGGATATCGAGCTTCAGAGTCAGTTGCGTTTCTCTGGGCTCCGGGTCGGAATACTTGACCGCGACGGTGTACTCGTGCGGTCCAGGAGTGGAATTGGCTGGCTGCATCCGGACGATCACTCGACCAAATTCACCAGCAGGAATGACCTTGTCATGATCCCCCTGCAGCAACGGCGTCAAACATCCACAGCTTGGCACGAGTGAATTGATTCGAACGGATTCAGTTCCTTTGTTTTGAAACACAAAGATCGCATTCGCTTCACTTGATGCAGAAATCTTTCGCAGATCGACTGCATATTGATGAAAGGCAAGCGCTGGCTTAGGCGGAACTTCAATGGAAAGAGGAATCGAGTGAATTCCGGTGTGAAACAGAACTGCGAGCGAGAGAGGGCAGAGTGCCATCACCCATGTCATCAGCCGAACCGTTACTCCCGTTGTTGACTTCATATTCTCATTCCTGGTGCTGTTGAAGGGCTGAATCCGGGACAAACAGTGGTGTTCACTTCTTCGGCATGATTCTGGTAACGCAAAAGATCTTGTGTCCCTGTTTTTCCGAAGGAATCGCTTGAATGGCGGATTCGCCGATCACCGCATCAAATGTTGCCTCCATCTTTCGATGGCCCGCTGTATTCAATGAGGAACCCGAGTCGTTCGAGGCAGAAGCTAACATTGGGTCAATCAATTCGATAACCAATTCAAGGCGGGTCTTGTTCTGCTCAATTGGTGTGACGAACACCTCAATCATCGTGCCGGTTCGCCGAAATTTGCTGGCGAAGCTTCCATCAGACGACGGGAACAAAAATTCGTCCCCCTGATGGAAATGGCCGACTTCATTCACTCGTGTTGAAAGGGTTACAGGTTCAAATAAACGGGTGGCGTGCTTTGCCAAAACGGCCTGATTCAATTCTTTGCAGAACGCGTCTGTATGTTGGCGATCGGGCAAACCGTTGTGCAGGATTGAATCCTTCGGAAGCTTTTCCGTTTGAACTTCGATG
Source organism: Schlesneria sp. (assembly GCA_037142165.1). Taxonomy (GTDB): domain Bacteria; phylum Planctomycetota; class Planctomycetia; order Planctomycetales; family Planctomycetaceae; genus Schlesneria. The sequence continues at coordinate 1,697 of JBAXBD010000946.1, forward strand.
ACCTGGCAGCGAACGTTTAGTGCGGGCTCATTTTCGGTAAGGCGAGACGATTGATTGGCGAGCCGCTGATGTTCCTGCATGAATCGTTGCAATAATTCGCTACCATCAGTGTCACCGTTCGTCTTCAGCTTTTCAGACAGGCGCTGCAGATGCTCGAGAGACGGTGGGGGAGAAGTTGGCGCGGGCTGCCCTTTATATTCCGGAAGCGCCATTGCTTCCCGCAAAAGTTTTGGCGAAACACGCTGCTTCTTAACACCTTGTGCGGCAGGGGTTTCGTCAGACAATGCGGTTGCCGTGACGACCAATAATACACTCCAGCTACAAATCCATTTTTGAAGCATGTGCAAATTCCCTTTTGCCCAAATCCATCCGAGATTTTTTGGCAACTAACAATTGCAGACCAAATTCGGTCAATGAACGAACGCCTTGTATCACTAGTCGGTTTTCAGGGTCAACGTGAATTGTTCGGCAACTTGACGAGAAACTGTCGTGCGCTAGAATCGATGCCAGCCAACCGAGCCCGGTGTCGGCCTTGATGGGCTCAGTGGCATTCACATTTTTCA
>JBAXBD010000947.1:0-2258 GCA_037142165.1 Schlesneria sp.
GTTTGTTAAATTGTTGTCTCAATTGTCTGACATCGTCATTTAAGGATTCGGCGGGCGCTTGCAGATCATTGAGCAACAATCGCACCATGCCACTGTTCCCGAGTTGCTGCATCGAAGATGCAAATTGTTCGACGCTGGCACCTGACTCGTTTGGGCGACACTGTTTGAAGACCGCTGGAGTCGACAAACCCGAATTCGGCCGTGCCACAACAAAATGGAGAGACGTGGGAACCCGAAGTGGTTCGATCAACTCGCCCCGACCACGGCAAATCGCTGTTGAACAGCCCCCCAGAAAGAAACCAATGTCGCTTCCCAGTTGTGCGGCGAGTGCTGACAATTCCGCTCGTGTTCGCGAAAGATTCCAGAACTGGTTGAGTCCCGCAAGCGTCGTCGCCGCATCGCTCGAACCTCCGCCCATTCCGGCTGCTGAAGGAATCCGTTTCACTAACGTGATTTTCACCCCAGTCGAGATTCCCGCATATTCCTTGAGCAGTTGTGCTGCACGAACCACCAGATTGCTTGAATCGGTCGGAATCGGAGCAGGCGGAAGGCTGTTTCGATTTTGGGACGACGCCATCATGACGCGAAGGCTGATTTCGGATGAATCGTTGGGCTCGAACAAGAGAGTATCGAATAAATTGATCGACGTCATGACAGTGTCGAGGTCATGAAAGCCATCGGCGCGTCGGCGAACCACGCGCAGAAATAGATTCAGCTTAGCTGGCGCCAGCATCTTCAAAGAACAAGTTGATGGCTGGCAGAGCATTTTGGTCACATCCTGTTGACCCGCCCGACCTGCGTAAGTTGATCATGTTGAGCAGAGGCTTGTCGAGTCTCTTGGCAATCAACGGACGAAGGGAAGACAATAATCCCACACGTTACGAAACAATAACGCTTATGAACTATCGGCTTTGCGATCGTAAACCGACCTGACAAGTCCGTCAAGACGGGTTTTGAAAGTGTGAGGGAAAATTCACTGTCGGCCCAAAAACGACAGCAAGTAACTCGGGAGAATAGAAGATATTTTAACCACAGATAACGCGGATGGGCACTGATAAAGGCGAAAAGGCAGAATCGATATTCCGTTGATCCCTCCCCAAAAGAGCTACGAAGATTTTCGTTGACACTACGAATGTCTTCGTATATCGTGGCTCTCTATCAGGGAATTGAAACCTTTTAAGGATAAGGCATATGCCGAAACCGGACTTGCCCAGGCCGACGGATGCTGAGTTGGCCATTCTCCGCGTGTTGTGGGAGCGGGGACCGAGCACCGTGCGTGATGTGACGGTGGCTCTGCAAAAGGAGCGTGGGACGGGGTACACCACCGCCTTGAAGCTCATGCAGATTATGACGGAAAAAGGTCTGGTTCAGCGGAACGATTCGCAGCGGACCCACGTCTATGAAGCAGTCGCGGCGGCAGAGGTTACGCAGAAGCAACTCGTCACCGATCTGCTCGAACGAGCCTTCGGGGGCTCAGCGCAGAAACTTGTGATGCAGGCGCTTTCGTCGAAGAAAGCATCCAGTGCCGAACTGGTCGAGATTCGCAAGCTGATCGACGAGATGGAAAAGAAGCTGAAGTGAGTGTTTATTGCGGAGTATTACGGTGTCACGACGCAAAGTTCGAATGATGTGCCACTGCATCGGAGTCTTCTCCGACGCAGTGTCTTCCCTTTTTTCGAGGCGACGGAAGAGCACTGGGTGACCGAAGACGGTCATCCAGTGGCACTTTAATCTTTAAATTCGTCAGTGCTTCGAATGCTGTTTCCGATGTTCCTCAATCCTCGACTGACAACAGGGGTTAACATGCTCGCCATCCTGCATGCGTTGGAATTGCCGTTGATTGAGGCATTGGGTTGGGCGCTAGTTCATTTTGTCTGGCAGGCGGGTTTGCTCGCGTTGTTGCTGGCTCTATTGCTCATTCCGTTGCGACGCGGTTCGGCGCGGGTGAGATATGTCGTGCAGTGCGCCGTATTCGCAGCAATGTCCGCCTGTCCGCTAGTGACGTGGTATTGGATCGCCACGTCGCAGACGGCGAAGCCTGTGGCGATGGCAACCGTTAGCAATCCGGTCGTCTACGAATCCCCGTCCGTCGATGTCGCTCCGATCCTGGTTGCCCCCTTGCCGTCCGCAAACGATCGTGATGTCCGTCCAGCGTTATTGGAACCGGTTCCGCTGGCAGAGCCTTTCGTGGTGCGAGTCGTCCCGTGGACCGTCACGCTTCAACGTCGTCTTACTCCGGCATTGCCGTGGCTGGTGGG
>JBAXBD010000948.1:0-2254 GCA_037142165.1 Schlesneria sp.
GTTCTTTCTTGGGGATGGTCATGCTGCTCAGGGAGACGGCGAAGTCGTCGGGACTGGTATCGAAATCTCGATGGATGTCACCGTGACCTTCAGCGTTTTCAAAGGGAAGACAATTTCGTGGCCACGTGGTGAGAACGCTGATTTCATCTTCACCGTCGGCAACGCAAGGCCTCTGGATCAATGTCTGCAACACGCGACAACTGAAATGCTTCGGTGGCTCGAACAGGATTACGGTCTCGACCCGCTTAGTGCAAATCTGCTGCTGAGTCAGTGTGTACGGTACGATCTCGGCAACATGTTCGACCCGGCGTACACGATGGTCTGCAAGCTGCCAAAACGGTTTCTGCCTGCAAAACGACAGTATTGATCGTCTGTGACTTCCTACATTGAGATCAGGCGAAAAAGTTTTGCTGATCGGTACTTCTTACGAGATCGGTTCCTTAGCCGTGAAACTGAGGTCGCAGGAGAGAACGGCGGATTACGCCTGTTACCACAGGCCCAGCGATGACGATCTTAAAGGTAGATCGAAATCGCCCGGAGTGAGAGGAAGCCTGGGCGTCATATTCACTATCTGGAGGCAACGGATTGCGCCTGACAAGGATTCTTTAACCATGCAAGGTGTCATCCGTCTGTTTGCCATTCGAACGATTTCATTCGTTGCACTTTCTGCAGCGGTCCTGATTTCGGGTTGCGTGACGTCTGCAAAAGTCCGCAAATCGACATCATGTCCAAGCTGCCAAGGAGATCCGTATCCTACGTTGAGACCGACTCCAGCGACGCCGTATGACGACTATCAATCGCCGAGCAGGGGTGGGATCGCACCTGAACCGCTACCACCAAGTCCACCGGTCGAAACGACAAGACGGCTTCCTGGTTTGAACAACCGACCGATGTCGCCGTATCAGTCGGCAGACCGAGATGCGAAAAACATGTTCGACTGATTGCACACAACAACCCGCATTTAAAGCCGGGGCACTTCACAGCGATTGACAACATTTGCTTATTATCGATGCTCCGGCACAGACCGGGCGGTCAACACCGCCCGGTCTGTTTCCATTCGCCGCGTCGAAAAGCGATTACTTGCTGATTTGATATTCACATTCGGGGCACTTGGTTGAACCATATGGGATTCGCTTACCACAACTCGGGCAATTCGCAATCTTAGGAGCTGCCGCGAGTTCCTCTTCGAATTTCTCCTGCTCAATCGCCTCAATTGTTCTTGGCAGGAATAAGGCAACCAACAACCAAAGCCAGCCAAAGAACAATCCGAGCGTTACACCAAGTTTTGGAGAATATCCTTTTTTCGCGGCAATTTTTCCTCCCAGAAATCCGAATGCCATCCAAATCAAAATATTCAGCGGGAGCATGGCTTTTGTTTCCGCGGGTTTTGGGGACAGAGTGACGCTACTTACCGAGTCGCTTCATGTTGACGCCTCAGTGATTTTGATGTCAGTATGTCGGAAACTCGATGTTCATTTTCTGCAAAAGCAATCCTTGTGAGGTTGCATTCACTGACATCGCCAGCGACAACGACATGAGCTCCGTTTCGTGATCGCTGCACTTTGTTTTGTTGATAAATCAGGAAATCGGCCATCATTGGTGCGTTTCATTCTTTTCGTCACTGGCCGTCGTTCGGTCAAGACAACAGTGTTGTCTCGTCATCCCATGCTCGCGAACTCTGGACGTGATTGATAAATTCCTCGTTCACCAAGTTTGTCCATGTGTTAATGTCGGCCACACTGCCATTTGCGAGTTTCTCTTCATGTTTGCTCGATCACAATACGTTTGTTTCTGTTTGGCAATGTTCCTTTCGGCGCGATTGACTGATCTCACAGCGGCAGACTCGAAGCCTTCTCTGCCAAACATCATTTTCATTCTCGCCGACGATTATGGGACTGGTGAGGTTGGTTGTTACGGTGCCGACAATTACAAGACTCCCTATATCGACGCGCTGGCGACTGGTGGCATGCGTTTTACTCGTGCTTATACGGCGCCACTTTGCGGCCCTTCGCGTGCATTGATACTGACGGGGCGATACCCCTTTCGTACGGGAGCGACAAACCAGGACGCTACAGGCCGAATGTCGCCTGACCGCGAAACAATGATGCCTAAAATCCTGAAGCAGGCTGGATATGTCACGTCTTGCGTGGGGAAGTGGGGTCAGCTTCCGCTGGGGCCCTCCGAATTCGGCTTCGACGATTATCTTAAATTCAAGGGGAGCGGAGCCTATTGGAATACCCAACCCAAAGCCAAT
>JBAXBD010000949.1:0-2249 GCA_037142165.1 Schlesneria sp.
GATACCGGAACCCTATTCCGGAGTTGGTTCGCCGCTGAAGGTTTCGATTCCGGAAGAGGGGGGCGAAGTGGCAGTCGATGTCCCAGCGAAACTGATTCCGCCGCGAAAGAAGAAATAGCGGATCACACTCAGTTTTGAATCGAAGGAAATACTTCCATGGTTCGTCGCTCCAATTGGGGATTTCTGGTGCGATCGCTGCTGATCGACTCTGTTTCGTGTTGGATCGCAATCGCTTTTCTTGTTGGATGTAATTCCGATATTACCAAACCGAAACGTGCGGCTTCGACTCCGGCCATTACAGCAACGGTCGTCGACCCGACGCCGGGTGTCGTCGATATCACGAGCGTGAAGGCTCAGTGGCGAGCTGACAATATCGTCTCGTTTGAAGTGGGGTATAAGTTCACTTCAGGCTCGCCGCTCAAGAACTACATGCTCAATCTGGGTTTCCCAGGCACATCGATCGCTGGAAAGAAACCGATGGACGCATGGGAATTAAAGCCCGAAGGGACGATCAAGACCGGAATGCCGGTCGCCGATTCCGCAGCGAAAGCTTACGAAGTCACTTTCGCCGAAGCGGATTCCCCTGATCGCGGCTATACCATCATTTCAAACAAATTCACGGGAGAGATTGAACCCGCCGTGGAGTCGGTCTCGAAGTAACGAGACATCGTCCACCAATCCCATATTCAATGCGCATTATGGTCTGACGTTTCATTGACAAGGACGGCGCCTACTAACGGTTCTTTTTTGCGGACAATAATAACATCGAAGCTCAAAACACAGAGGTCAGGACGAACACCGATTTTACCGTTGTTGACAATTTCCAGCGCTTCAAAAGAGTTGTTCGGCGCTGCATAACGCGCTGCCATCTCTATCGCTTTGATTGTGCTGTTGACCTCGATCGACCCGCAGCAGCGTCCAATTCTTGCGACTGGCCCCAGAAGTACAGGATGATTCCTGCGATAATGCCAATGGCTGTGGCTGAGAGAACAGCCGCTGGACTTTGAGTGAACGTCGAGTTCTCGGCGGCCGCCTGCGTCGTTAGAACCAGACCGAAGATGCTGATTGCTAATCCAACTGCATCCGACACAATTTCTTTCAAGCTGAAGCCGAGTCGAGTCAACACAACCAGCTTTCCGAGTGCAAGCTGCAATGCGTAGCTGATAACTCCCGCGACCATCAGTGCGAATGCCACCCAGTGAAATGCTGGGAAACTCAATTTCTCTGCGACGAGATAGATCGGCCGGAGAACCCCGGCTGCAGCGGTATTCGCCCGAGGATCCTGATCAACTTGCTTCGCGATTTTTGACACTTCTTCTGTTGTCTTTTCCAAACCTTTTTCGGCCGCTTCTTTGACTTTGTCGGTCGTCGATGTACCGGACGAAGCAGCTTCAGGTTTATCTGGAGCTGAATCAACCGAGGGAGAACCTGACTGTGGCGTCGTTGCAGTATCTTCCTGAGCGAGTGCGAACCCTGCACCGCTGAAAAAAAACGCCAACAAGATTAATCGAGAGATCATTTTGACGGTCCTTGGTTCAATTTTATGGAATTCCGCTCAAGGTCATCATAACTCTGGTGCGCCGATTTGGGTACATTCACATGAAAGTTGCCGATCTGGTTTGAGATAACCTCAAGGCGATTCAAAATCAGACTTGAATGCTGAGTAGAAATCTTCGACATGAAACAACTCGCCGCTTCGATTGTCTGCGTCACATTTGCCGTATTCGCACTGGCGTTCCTGAATTGGCAGAAACCCCGCCCGCAGCTGGGTGCTCAAGAATCACCCCCGACTGTAACGGTGGAGCATCAGTCACAACGAGTGCCAGAGAATGCCCCGCAAGACGGAGATCGTACTGATACATCTACATCGCCGCCGGAATACTATATCGAAGATGTGATCAAGATCTTGACGACTGCGACGGAAGTGTTGATCGAAAAGAAGATCTCCAAAACGGCAGTCGAATTACATGAGGAACTCGACCGGACGCAATTTACGGTGGATCTTCCGAAACCCTCCACGACGCCTCTAACTTCGCAAGAACTCTATCGCCGTGCGACGGAAAGCGTGTTTCTAGTTGCAGGGCTAACGAAACCGAGCGGAGATGAAACCGCGTGGCAAACGTCGTTTTCAACGGCCTTTGTCGTGCACGAGGATGGAATCCTGTCGACCAGTGCACATGTCTTCGACCATGATGATCATGACGATGCGGTCGTTGTCATGGATGTCCATGGCAAAGTCTATCCGGTTC
>JBAXBD010000950.1:0-2247 GCA_037142165.1 Schlesneria sp.
TCCTCAGCCTGACGATCTGCGACCGTTCGCGTACGTGCGCGGTCTGCGGATTCGACGACTTCGATTCCCTTCAGATACGGCCTTGTCGAGCGTTCCGCAATACGGTCGTCGAGTTCCTGAGCATGTTGCAATCGGGGGGAATTCGAAACGTCAATCGTCTCGTTTCTAAAAAACAGAGCTGCGCATGCCCCGATGAGGAGCACCCCAAGTGCTAAGCCGATTCGTTGATCCTGGTGCATCCTGAACTCCCGATATTGGTCGATTCAAGACAAACATGGATCACGCCGGTGCGTGGTGCGTTCAGAACTTGCCAAAAAGAAATGGATAATCGTTGATCACGGACATCTTTTGATTGATATGCCGGTCATGCGGAGATTATCGGAATCGAGGAGATTGCAGCGTGTATCAAAAGTAATGACGGATCAGGGTGATTTGCCAGCCGCGACTTCCCGGCGTTCAGGTTCCTTTGTTGGTGATGGGGCTGGTGTCGGAAAGACGTTGCGGGGCGAAAGAGCGTCTGCCGGTTTGGGTTGTTCAGGCGGTTGCGGCTCTTTGGGAAGTTCAATCCGTTCCGGGTACAAGAGTCGCTTGGATTCAGAGAGGAGAAAGTCGACGTTCATGAACGGGTCTGGCCCGCTGTCGTGCCATCGGATTTTGCCATGACCATCGATCAACACCGTGGCGTGCAAGGGCGTTGATTCAAAGTCGTCGAATGCCTGATAACGCTTGAATGTTTCCATTGTTGAATCAGACAGGATCTGGAACGGGAACTGGCCCTCCTTGTTGTACGCCTGCAATGACGTTTGCAGCTTTAAAACAGTGTCGGTACTGATCGCGACCAGTGTGATTCCTGCATCGGAAAACTCTTTTTGCCTGGCAGTAAACGCCTTCAGTTGTTCGACACAATGGAGGCAGCCAAATCCCAGATAGAAGATGACCACGACAGGTTTGCCTCGATAATCGGTCAACGCATGAAGTTGGCCGCCGGCTTCTGGAAGTGACCAATCGGGAGCGGAGACTGGCTGCCATGTGAATGGACCGAGCGTTGATAAATCTGGGAGTTCAGCCGAATTGCGTGCGATTGGCTTTGGTAGTCGCCAATCGTTTCCAAAGCCGAATTCGACCGCGATCGGTTGCAGTCGAGCGAAAGGAGGTAAGTCGAGATCAATTGCACCGGAGATTTCGCGCAAGGTTTGGAAGGTCTTTTTGGCCTCTTCTTTATTTCCTTGTCGATACTGCATATTGACGAGGGCGGCGAGTGGTCGGACCTGGTTTTTGCTTTTCCCAACCCAATCGCGTAGTCGTTTTAGGGAGGGTTCCTGTTTTCCAGCGAGCAGTTCGACATCTGCCAGGAAAGATTCGTCAACATCATGAGCCTTAATCAGTCGATCAAGTGCTTCGGCAGGCTTCCCTTCGGAGAGCAGTACGTATCCCTGCAATTCGTCAACCGCTCGTTCGAGGGCGCGGATTCGTTCGGACGTCGGCTGCGTTGCCTGATTTTTCTTGGTTTCGACGGCCTTGGCGTCATTCCCTTCGAATCGGGCCTTCGCAACCGCTTCGTCTGCTGCCAGTTCCGATTGTTGTTTCAAGACAGCCAACCGGCGTTCGAGGATCGCGAGTTGGGTACGTCCATTTGTCGCGTCATTTCGACGAAAGTAGGCACGTCCAAGATGGCGAAAGTACTTGATTTGCTCAACTTCATCCGCAGTCGGACCAAGGATCTGCGTCTGAGCATCCGTGATTAGTGAATCCCATAATTCGAATTGCGAGTACGCCTGAAACAGCCTTAGCCGGCCGAAATGGGCACTTTTTCCGCCGGGAAATGCGTTGTATTTCGGATGCTGGGGCAATTCGATTGTGTTTCTGGCCAACGCAACGGCATCGTGAACTCGACCGAGGTACTGCAGGTTTTTGACAAGCCATTCATTGTTGTGAGCGAAGTTGTGGATTCGATCCGGAAAAATACCATCGCGCATCATGTAGGCATGATCTGTTCTGGCGGAAGCTTCCTGGTGCCACACGGCATCAAAGTATCGGCTCAACTCGCTATAGGTATGCCCCGACATATGCCACATATGGGCAATTCCCGGTGCCGAAAGCCCGCACCTTTCGGCGGAATTGACGGCCATCGTCGCCTTGTCGTTATCCCACAGATGAACTCGGTAATGATGCACGGGGTGAAAGGGGTTTACGGCCAGTACGTCGTTGATCAGTGCATCAATCGCGAAATATCCAGGGATTTCAAGG
>JBAXBD010000951.1:0-2241 GCA_037142165.1 Schlesneria sp.
CGACTGGTCCTTCCATAATGTCTAATCGCTGATGTCCTTCCAGGACGGCAAACAAAAGGTGGAATCCTTGTTTTCCCGGAATAAAACGCTTCACAGCGTTGCCTGGCAGGTCATACGTAAAATTTCCATGCCGACTTCCGGTGATGTTTCGTGCATGCAAGAAACACCGGCAATTTCGAAACTCACCCTTCGAAAACTCTATTTCTTTCCGAAACAAAAAACTTTGCCGTCGCGGCTTTCGATACCGACGACAAGCACCCCTTCGCCCACTGCGGGGGCGGCGGAAATCGGCTTGCCTGCATTGAATTTCCATCGCTCTTCGCCGTCGGCCAGACCCAGTTCGTACAGGTTCCCGTCGTTGGAACCGATAAACACCCGGTCACCGACGATCACCGGTGAGCTATCAACTTTCTGTCGGGTAGGAAACGTCCATGCCTTTTTGCCACTCTTGCGAAAGATTCCATGGACTAACTTATCCCGCCCGCCGACGACCACCATGTTGTCGAGAACCGCAGCGGACGAGTGAAACGGAAAGTCGCCATGACCCGATTGATAACGCCAGATAACAGACTGCTTTCTCCAGTCGACCGCGACCACTTCACTGGCATAGGTCCCAACATACAAAATGTCGCCAACCACAGCGGGGGAAGCGATCAGGTACGTTTCCAGCTTTAGCTCGGATCGTTCTTCGCCAGTCATCACGTCGATCGTTCTCAGGTGTTCGTCGCATCCGGCGATAAAGGTCACGCCGTCAACCACGGCCGGAGCGCAATGCACGTAACCCTGAGTCGCAAATTTCCAGGCCAACGTTCCATCCATGTTCAGACAATAGAGGTTGTTATCGTACGAGCCGAACAGAATTCGTCCATTTGTCACCGCTGCGGAGCTGTAGATTTCACCTTGGGTTTCGAACTTCCAGAGTCCCTTCCCCGAATTCCGATCAATCGCGTGAAAGACACCTTCTTCATCGCCCAGATAGATAGCATCAGACGTGACGGTGGGTGACGATTTGAAACCGGGAGCGAACGAGTTGGCTTCGACTTTTTCGACTGATTTGTAGGCCCAGACCTTTTCGCCGTTCGATCGCTTCAGGCAGACCAGTTCTCCCGACAGGCAGGGGACGTAAACGTAGTCACCCACGATCGCTGCTGTGGCGAGAATCTGATCACCTAACGAGACCTCCCACAGTTTTTCGAGCTTCTCGGGGAGTTCAGACGATGCAACTCCCGTTTGATGCAGGTCATGTCGGAACGAAGACCAGCTTTGCTTTCCGGGGGCGCGGACTTCTTCTCCGTTTGTTTGTGGGATCTGGTTCAGCGTAACGATTGTCATGAACGCCAGCCACAGCGTGATCAGCGGCTTCCGATGCGAGCCCCGAGTTTCCGATTGCGAATCCGTACGTGAAGTCATTGAATGACTGAATGTGATCATGAAAACCTCAAATCGTTGACAAGAGTTTGATCCAGCGTCACGAATCGAATGCGGCCTCGTACAGCCCTAACAAGCTTTTGGCATCAACGGGGCGCGGGTTGAACGTCCCCGTCCATTGCCTGGCCGCTTCATCGGCTAATTGAGGCAGCTTCGAGCGATCCACCTGGCATTCGCGAAGGTTAGACGGCAATCCGGCGATCGTGGCAAATCGGCTGATATACGTCGCAACGAGTTCACCACCGGCAGGATCATCTGCCGCACAGAGTTTCAAATCCGCTGCAAGACGTCCATACGCCGATCCCACGACAGACGAATTATAACGGATCACATGGGGAAGCATCACTCCGATGGCAACGCCATGCTTTGTTCCAAAGTGAGCTGTCAGAGGATTCGCGAGCGCATGTGTTGCGCCCAGCATCGAATTCTCGATCGCCGCACCGGCAAGATGTGATCCCAGCAACATGTTCCCCCGGGCCGCCACAAGAGTCGTCGTGAGGCACCCCTCTGGCTGCTGATTTCCCTCTGCCACAGCTTCCCGTTTCGGGGAAGTCACGATGGGAAACGCCTGAGCCAAAAGTCGCCATGCGCGACGAGCAAATAATTGCGAGATCGCATTTCGCTTCGTCGTGACGTAGCTTTCAACAGCATGGCTGATGGCATCGATTCCCGTCGCGGCCGTAACACTGTTTGGCATGCTCAGCGTCAGGTCGGGGTCCAGAATCGCGACTCGACACGCCGCCTTTTTGTCGCCGCACGCCATTTTCATATGAGTCTTGGCGTCGGCGATTAAGGCGAACGACTGGGCTTCAC
>JBAXBD010000952.1:0-2236 GCA_037142165.1 Schlesneria sp.
GAATTCAGCAGACCAAAGAGACACTCAGCACTTTTTCAGCGATTGCTGAATCTCCTCAAAAGTCTATTTCCGACCTGGAACCTCACGCTCAACAGACTGGTTTTCAGGATGAGACTGGAAACAAAGATCAACGTCGAGTTGTTCGAGCGGGAGGTTTTCGCCAGAATTAGTTCCGTGGTCAGTGTGGGGTCGGGTTCAATTCAATTCGGAGATTGAATTGATTGGTTTCCGATCCGCAGACTCATTGGGACATCTGCTAAATGACTCGAATTGAAAATATCCTTGTGGGAGTTGATCTTCATCACGGAGATCGAATCGCTTCATCTGAGCTAAGTGATGAAACGCAAGCAGCGGTCGACGAAGCCTTGCAACTCGCAGCGACATGGGGCGGAACCGTCACGTTTTGTTCCGTGCTCGAGCTGTCCGCTCAAAGCCAATCACTGATTGAACACGACCACGAAAACATCTTAAAGACGGTTGAGGATGTCGCGAGCGCAGTCCTGACGAAACTTGTAAACTACTGCAATAAAAGTGGTATTCCAGCAGAGAGCGTTATCCGTTTCGGTACGGCCTGGGAAGAACTTTCGAAAGAAAGTGCACAAGGTTCCTACGACTTAGTCATCATCGGAACCCGAGCATCGCACCGGACCACAGCCCTTCTTTTTGGAAGTACCGCTCATAAATTAATGCGATATTCGGCTTGCCCTGTCTGGGTTGTCAAGCCGGCAGAATTGCGAGAGATTCGAGACGTGGCTGTCGCTACGAATCTCAATCCAGCAAATCTGCCCGTGATCCGCGTTGCGGTCACCGTGGCCCGCGCAATCGGTGCTCGATTGCATGTTCTGCACGTCTTGGAATTGTCGGACCTACGCTATCTCACCCTGGCTGGCGTATCAAAAGAAAAGCTCGCTATCGCGGAAGAAAAGCTACGACAATCAGCGGACGAGAAACTACGAGAACAACTGCATCAAACCGATTTTCGAACGCTGCCACACGGCGTCAAAATCGAGTATCTACGCGGTGCCTTTGATTCCGTGATTCCCGAGTACATCACGGCCAACAGTGTTGATCTTCTTGTTATCGGTGCACACGATCATCACGGGCTCTCCGAATTCTTCCTGGGAAACATGGCTGAACGAATTCTTCCCAATGTCCATGCATCGTTGCTGGCGGTGAAGCCAGACGGCTTCAAAAGTCCGTACGCGAAGTAGCAAGTAAGTTGTCAGTGTCAGGACCGCCGGGCTCTCTTTTCAAGGAGCTTTGATCAGTCCGTTGTTTCGTTCGATCTGGTCTTCCATCCTGTGAATCTGAGATTCTCTCTGTGCAGCAGTTCCGCCCAGAGCGCGGTACTCAGTTTTTCTGCCAGTCAATCTCTCCACCCAGTAGTCCGCCAACTCTCGAATTTCTGGTTTTGGACTACGCATCCAATTCATAAACAGCCAGGAGTTTGACTTCGAGCTTGTGACATCTTCGCGAGAAAAACCCCACAACATTTGATAAATCGCGTCCGCCTCTGCAGGTGGATAAAACAGTTCCAGTTCCTTCATCAATTTCAAACCTCGATCAGGGTGGAGAGGCAACCACCTCCTTAATCCGTCACGAGCAGCAAACCGGGCTTCTTCGTGCTGACACTCTGCCAGCGTCTCAACCAGGGCGCTATAGTTGTCTGTCGCTGACAAACATTGTGCCGCCAGTTCAGCAATCTTGGGAAATTTGGAATTCTTCACGAGAGTGATCATCGAAGCATCGATGGGCTGATCAAGTTCAAACGCCTTTTCAAACAGCACCTGCGACTGGTGCTTTCGAAGCGGTAAGGCCTTTCGTTTGGCACTGTCGCACCAGTCAGGTACGACGGAAAATGAAATCGGATTCGAACGAATCTGTTGGTCCTTTTCTGGAGAAATATTCAATGTCATGTGATCGCCAATCTCCTGGAATTTGCCAGCTTGATTAGTCCATTTCACAGAACCAGAAATCACGTAAAGCGATGCCTGATACCATTTGTTTTCCTGAAGTTTTTGAAACTGAGTCGATTCACGGGGCGTCACTTCCAATCCGACGAGGGTCTCCGGCGAAAGTAAATCCAGCTTCCAGATATCTTCGCCGATGGCAATTCCGATTCGACTCGGACGGTTTTCGTTGGAGCGGCCGCCTTGAAACAATATTCGCCCTCGTCGAACATCGATTCCAGCGACGCCCGCTTCGATTGGTTTAAGTAAATTGACGACGGTCTCAC
>JBAXBD010000953.1:0-2234 GCA_037142165.1 Schlesneria sp.
GCGTGCGTCTTCGCTCGCCAGTGCTCTTCGTTTTTACCGGCAATTCGAGTCGAAGACAGTGGCGGCACAAAGCTGCTGCCAGTGGCACCTACAATTTTCGCTGTGGTGAGGTACCAGGTTCCAGACGTCAACACCAGGGTTTTTCTTCGAGAAAACGCTGGTTTCACCGAAAAACGTGCCACTGCTTGACGGTCTTCCGTCAAGCAGTGCTCTTTGATCGACAGAAAGAAAAGAGACTGCTTCTCCGAAGACTCCAAAGCAGTGGCACCAAAAAAATGCAGGCCTGGTCCCCTTGCGAGGACCAGGCCTGCCGCTAAGCGTCATCGTCGGGATCGAAAGGGATCCTCGGGACGAGACAGTGGCCGTCTGTAGACAGCCCGTCGACTGCTGTCAGACGTTGCCACCTCGCTGGCGTTTACTGTCGGAATCCACTAGACCACCTCCCTTTCTTGAATTGAGCCACCCGCTTCGACTGGTCAGCCAGCACCAGCCACCTCACGGCTTGCAGGGTCCCGTCGCGTACGTTTCCGCGACCCACACCAAGATCATTTCCAAGATTTCGATCTTTCGCAAGAGCGAAATGCCATCGAATCGGCTTTTTTCGATAAGTTGTGTTTCGCCGTTTTGTCACCTGATCACAAAGAGCTCTGTTTTGTTTCGGAAACCGAAGGTTTGAATCCGGCGTTAAGGAATTCATAATTTTTTCGCAAGAAAATAACTCAGTGTTCGACACCAACTTAGGCGAGTTTGGCAGGTCGAATGTATGACTTCGGAGAATCGTGCTGTTGACTTTCCGGGTTGTGATTTTTATTGTGGCATCGTGGTGGCTGTCACCACATGTAGCGTAAAATTCATCTCATAACCGCTACCTATTGTGTCGATAGATGTTGACAGCAGCCCCCCTTGTCTCTTAGACCTGATGCTTCTTTACGCCTTCTGCCAGGCTGTGGCAGTCTTTATGACCCCAGGATAAGTGAGGAGTGTGCATGATGCACCAGTCCAATGGAATGACGTCTTCCGGTTCCACCGTGGCTTCAACGACTGCTCCGAATAGTTCAGGTCTTCCTGGGCGTTCGTTGCCTGAGATTCGCCCGATGTCCGTTACCCCCCGATTTTGCCCAGCCGATACCGATCCGTTCACCACGGTCGAATGGGATTACCGCACTGCTGCGATTAAAGATGAAAACGGCAAGGTCCTTTTCGAACAGACCAATTGCGAAATCCCTTCGTCATGGACTCCACTTGCGACGAATGTCGTGGTGTCGAAGTATTTCTATGGTGAGCACGGGACTCCCGAGCGTGAAACGAGCGTGAAGCAGGTTATCCACCGGGTTGCTCGCACGATTGCCGACTGGGGTATCGAGGGTGGTTATTTCGCCAGTCGTGAGGACGGCGAAAACTTTTACCGCGAACTCGCCTGGATGTGTCTGCATCAATACGGCTCGTTCAACTCCCCTGTCTGGTTCAATGTCGGACTGTACCATCAGTACGGAGTGAAGGGGGCCAAGGGGAATTATCATTTTAACCCTGCAACGCAAGTCGTTGAGCGACCGGCTACTTCATACGAGCTTCCCCAGGCGTCGGCCTGTTTCATTCAAGCCGTCGACGACAATATGGAAGACATCATGCGTCTCGCAACCAGCGAAGCCATGCTGTTCAAGTTTGGTTCGGGAACGGGGACCGATCTGTCGACGATTCGCGGTTCGAAGGAAAAGTTGTCAGGTGGTGGAACACCATCGGGCCCCCTTTCGTTTATGCGAGTTTACGATCAAATTGCAGCCGTGGTGAAATCGGGTGGAAAGACCCGTCGCGCCGCGAAAATGCAATCACTCAAGGATTGGCATCCGGACATTCTTGAATTCATTCAGTGCAAGAAGAAAGAAGAGAAAAAGGCTCGTGTTCTGATTGATAGCGGCGAATATGACGCGAACTTTAACGGCGAAGCTTATTCGTCGATCATGTTCCAGAACGCCAATCTTTCCGTCCGTTTGAGCGACGAGTTCATGCGGGCCGTTGAAGAAAACAAGAAGTGGAAGACCCGCTGGGTTACCGATCCCAGTAAGAATGGGCCCGAATACGATTCCAAGTTCATCCTTCGCCAGATGGCAGAAGGAGCCTGGTCGTGTGGCGATCCTGGTGTTCAATATGATACGACCATCAACAAGTGGCACACCTGCCCCAACTCAGGTCGTATCAATGCATCGAATCCCTGTTCCGAATATATGTTCCTGGAC
>JBAXBD010000954.1:0-2226 GCA_037142165.1 Schlesneria sp.
GGTATGCCATTTGGAATATCCCCGGGGCATTTATGGCAAATCTCGTGAATTGTGCCGTTGGTGGCTCACTACTCGGATTTTAGATGTACCTGCAACAAAAGTCCGCCAAATAGCTTTCACTTTGAACCTTTTAACGGTGACTTTGCCCCCGCGCACGAGAGTCCCGATGCAGAGAAAAAGCCGGTTGGCCCCTTGATGGAGCCCCGCACGAGCGAATACAGTAAACGATATTTGCTATAAAAAGCTTAAAAACAAGAAATAAAGCGAAAAAGCCTTGCCCACAGAGTTTGTGAACAAGGCTTTTTTAGTGGAGCGGAAGGGAGTTGAACCCTCGACCTCTGCATTGCGAACGCAGCGCTCTCCCAACTGAGCTACCGCCCCAGACTTACCCACAGCTCTCGGAATTGTCACTGTAACAGAAATCCGTTTCCGTGCAAAAGCGATATGGGGGATTTTTTCGCTTCTGCTGGTGAGTCAATGATCACACTAGCACTTGAAGGTTGCTGTCATTCGTTCCCGCGAGTATCGTCTCCGTTTGTTAAGTCAAATGAATCGTTTAGGGCGACGCGCTGACCTCAGGAATCTCGAACGACCATAATTGATGGCGATCCACTTCGTACATCGTTCAGTATTTCTGCAGGTGCTCAGCCGAATCCACGAGAAAATGTTTTTGCTTTCAAGAATCATGATTTAGAGGAGTGTCGGCGTGACGGAACGCGTGGTCATTATCGGGTCTGGACCTGCCGGTTGGTCGGCAGCCATTTATGCAGCAAGAGCGAATCTTGACCCGCTGGTCATTGAGGGAGCGATTACCGAAGAGAATCGAACCCGGGGAACATTGCCTCTCGGTCAACTCTCGATGACAACCGAGGTCGAAAACTATCCCGGTTTTCCCGCTGGCGATTTGTCTCCGTATCTGAAGTCATCTCTGCCCGAAGAAAACGTTCCCTATCGTGACCCACACATGACGGGAGTGACCGGGCCGGAACTGATGGAATTGATGCGGCAGCAGGCCAAAAACTTCGGGACTCGGATCATTACCGACGACGTTATTTCCGTCGACTTGTCGAAAAAGCCATTCGATTTGACATTGCTCGAGGGCAAGAAACTCTCCACTCATGCGCTGATAATCGCGACGGGTGCGAGGGCAAACTACCTGGGACTTCCTTCCGAAGATCTCTACAAAAACCGAGGCGTCTCAGCCTGTGCCGTGTGCGATGGGGCTCTTCCGCGGTTTCGCAATAAGCCGCTCGTCGTCATTGGAGGCGGCGACAGTGCCATGGAAGAAGCAAGTTATCTCTCAAAGTTCGCTTCAACGGTGTATCTTGTCCATCGACGCGGGGAATTCCGAGCGAGCAAAATCATGGCTCAACGAGTCCTCGAAAATCCGAAAATCAAAGTGAAGTGGTTTACAGGCGTCGACGAAGTGCTGGGTGACGAAAACCGAGGGGTCACGGGTGTGAGGTTGAGAAACCTGCAAGATTCGTCATCGGAAGTGATCGAGGCCACGGGTATGTTTTGCGCCATCGGGCATACTCCAAATACCGACTTCCTGGCAGGTCAGGTTCAGACCGACGACAAAGGCTACATCGTCTATTCCCTCCCTTTCCGCACGAATACCAGCGTCGATGGGGTCTTTGCGGCTGGTGATGTCGCCGACAGTTATTATCGCCAGGCAATCACCTCGGCGGGAACAGGGTGCATGGCCGCTCTGGACGCAGAGCGATGGCTTGGCAGCCACGGGTTCCATTAAACACAACTTCACTTGAAAGCCATCGTAAATGCTGACCCAAGAAGGATGCCTGGCTCGTCGCGCACTGTTGTGGGAATCCGTTCCAACATCATGTGAGTGGCTGTTGATTGCCGACCCGCGACATGTGTTATATTTGTCGAACTTCTGGATTCATCCGCTGACATTTTCCGCCGGTGAGCGTTGCTGGATGCTGCTGGAACGAGACGGAAAGGCCACCCTCCTTGGCGACAATTTTTCGCTCAGGTCACGATCAGCCGATCCGTTTGTCGATGGCGAAGTGATGGTCAAGTGGTATGACCACAAGCATTCGGTCATGAACCGTGATCATGCACTTCTGAAGGCCGCCGAACTGATCGCCGACCGTTTATATGGGCGAAGCGGGGCAGTTGAAGCGGAATGGCTGCCGGTCGGGGCATTCGAACTGCTTGGGCTCGATCACGAACAACACTCGGTCAAAACCGAAGCAAAGGACG
>JBAXBD010000955.1:0-2211 GCA_037142165.1 Schlesneria sp.
AAAAGCTGACTCTTCTCCTGGCTTCGCTCGTTCCTGTTGTTGACGCGGGCCGCTTCTTTTTTCTGGACCTCACGACGCTGACGCGTGCAGACGTCATTCCCTTTATCTCGTAGTTCTCTCGCCAGCACGATCTTCTTTTTCAATCCTGCGGCATCGTACTTTTCGAGTGCAGTTCCGTGGCTGGAATTGATCAATCGCAATTCGGTTGTCGTACACAGCGATTTTGCGGTCGCAAGTTCTTCCCTGGTGATCGGCATGCTACTGTCTTTCGTCCTGTTGAGGTTGGGTCGGAAAATCCACAATTTGTCGTTCGTCATGAGCTGTGGAACTCTTGTGGGATAAGAGTTCCATCAGCGTGTCTTCGATGGTCTGGCGGTATTTGTCGAGAGGCAGATGAATGACGTTATCGGTGGAGAAAGGATTCTGGAGTTCTGTTCTGATTTCATCAAGGGCCAACATGGCAAAGAAGACCCTCATTCAACTCTTTTTGGGTGAGGACTTCTTTTTCGGCGTCAGTTGCGCAATGAGGCGTTCTGCCGACTTGTCTGTGATCGCTTCAAATTTACGACGCCCTCGTTCGTAGAAAAACATTCCTCCGCTCGCAATTTCAAACCACCAGCCGTAGATCCGAAGTGTCCCCTCTCGAATCCGTTCTGCAACGATCGGATAGGTATGCAGATGCTCGAGCTGAACCAGCACATTGAGCTGTGACAATTGATTATGACGCTCCAACCGTTTATCAAGCGGCCCTTCCTGATCCAGTCGAAAGACGGCCGATGTGGCATGATGCAGCCATTTATCGAGGTTCGGGGCATCTGGCGGCGTTGTGGCAGACAAGGCGGCTTTCATCGCACCGCACTCAGAATGACCGCACACCACAATATTGCTGACGTTGAGTACGAGTATTGCGTATTCAATCGCGCTCGCCTCAGAGACATCTCCGATCGATTCTCCGAGGACTGTTGCGGGGGGAACCAGGTTGCCGACATTCCGCATTGTAAACAAGTCGCCAGGATCGGTTGAGACGAGCAAGTCGGGGACGACCCGGCTGTCCGAACAACTGATAAACAGCGTGTCGGGTGTCTGGCGATTGGATAACTCTTTGAACCGATCAACGTATTGCGGCAAAAGACGAGAGCGAAAATCGACAATACCTCGAATCAGTTTTTCCATTGGTCGTTCCTTCAATATGAAACGCGAGCGGTGACGCTGGCTCAATTCTGGCGTTAGTTCGTCGTCAGTACCAGCGAGCTCGTCGCTGGTTTATCAAGAACTCTTTCATGACGGTTACGCGGTCGCAATAATCCGATAAACCCTAAACCCTGTGGTCGCTCGATACTCTCACAAGAACGATTTACAGGTGTTGTTGTTAGAACGAGGAAATTCAAATGGAATTGGAAAGCGAAAGCAGCGTCAGCGTTTCAGTCTGCCGATTGATTTCATGTTTAGCGCCCCTCTTAATATTTTTTTTATCGAACGAGTCTGCATCTGCGGCAGATGGCAATCCTCCGAAGCCGATGAATGTTCTATTCATCGCGATTGATGACTTGAATCACTGGGTTGGCCATCTCGGTCGCAATCCTCAGGCCAAAACTCCAAATATCGATCGACTGGCCAAACGCGGCGTAACGTTTACGCGAGCCTACTGTGCTGCACCCGTGTGCAACCCTTCGCGGGCATCTCTGATGTCCGGAATGCGGCCAGGAACAACGGGGATCTATGACAACGGACAAGACTGGGTCCCCGTAATCTCGGTCAAAGATACGCTGACGACTCAATTCCTGAACGCTGGTTACGAAGTCTTCGGCGCAGGGAAAATCTATCATGGGAGCGTTCATCGGGATGAGGAATGGACAGGTTACCTTGAAGACCGTCGAGTCAAGCAGAAGAGGATGCTGGCGCATGCTTCTGCCAAAGATGACGGTGTTGGTGGGATCGCCTTTAAACCGCTCGTTAACGACGCACGGCTGGCCGACGACATCACGATCGACCACGGAATTACCCAACTTGAAGCCGGACACGAAAAGCCATTTTTTCTGGCGCTGGGACTTCACAAGCCGCATATGGCGTGTGATGTGCCAAAAAAGTATTACGATCTGTTTCCGCTCGAATCGATTGAACTTCCGCCGACAACTGAAAATGACCTGAGTGACGTCCCTGCGGCTGGCATTGCGATGGCCAAGCCGAACGGAGATCACCGTAAGATTCTTC
>JBAXBD010000956.1:0-2209 GCA_037142165.1 Schlesneria sp.
GGAGCGAACGTCAATCTGGAAACAGCGCATCAAGCGGTCGAATACGCTCGGGCTCAGAAAGCGGCAATCGGTTTGTTGCCGACACTTCGCAGAATCGTCTTCGAACGATTCTTTGACGAAAGTGGTGGGATGCAGCTCGTCATTCACGCCCCGTTTGGAACACGGATCACCCGCGCGTGGGGACTGGCTATGCGGAAGCGGTTTTGCCGCTCATTCGACTTTGAACTTCAAGCCAATGCTGACGACGACGGCATCGTCTTGTCACTGGGGCCTCAGCACAGCTTTCCCCTCGAAAGCATGTTTCCCATGCTGAACCCTCGTAACGTGCAAGCATTGTTCGAGCAAGCGGTTCTGATTGTGCCGATCTTTCAAAACCGCTGGCGATGGAACGCTACTCGCGCTCTTCAGGTTTCTCGCGCCAAACTAGGCAAAAAGGTCCCGCCCGCATTGCAGCGTTTCCGAAGTGAGGACTTACTGACCGCCGTGTTTCCCAAATTGACCGGCTGTCAGGAAAACGTCGTGGGGGATATCGAATTGCCCGATCACCCGTTGGTGAAACAGACGATGGATGATTGCCTGTACGAGGCTCACGACATGGACGCACTGAAAGAAGTGCTCGGTCGCATCGAACGAGGTGAAATCGAATTACTCGCACGTGACACGCGAGAACCATCCCCTTTCAGCTACGAATTGATCAACGCCAACCCCTACGCATTTTTGGACGGAGGGGAAGTTGCAGAGCGTCGGGCACGAGCGGTCTCGACGCGCAGATCATTGACGGTCGAAAGCGTCCAGGATCTTGGCCGACTTGATCCTGAAGCCATCTCGCAAGTCGTCGCCGAAGCACAACCGCTGGTTCGAAACGCCGATGAACTGCACGATGCCCTGCTCAGCCGAATCCTGTTACCGGAAAAGGAAGGCCTGGATTGGCGTGAATTCTTCCAGGAACTGGTGACAGACGGACGCGCCACCGTAGTCCGCTGGTCGACAAAAGATGAGAACGTTCAGCAAACCGCCTGGGCCGCTACGGAACGAATACCAGCCGTGATCGCAGCGTTTCCCAATTCGACACTGAATCCATCCGTGACCGTTCCGACAGAAGTTCAACGGGACTGGGAATCAACCGACGCACGAATCGCACTCGTGCGTGGTTTGCTGGAAATCTGCGGCCCCATTACGGGCGAAGTCGTGAAAGAGCGGATTGGCATCACCTCGGGACAGGCGACAGCGTCACTTGAGGCACTTGAAGGGGAAGGGGTTGTCCTGCGGGATCGCTTCACCGCTCCATCCTCAAACGTGACGAATGA
The DNA here is from genome assembly GCA_037142165.1 of Schlesneria sp. GTDB lineage: Bacteria > Planctomycetota > Planctomycetia > Planctomycetales > Planctomycetaceae > Schlesneria. The sequence goes on from JBAXBD010000956.1 coordinate 1,308, forward strand.
TGACGAATCGAATCTCGTGATCGAGGCACCTGATGAATCGGGTGAGTCCCGTAATTTCCCTAGCGTGACAAGCACCGAATGGTGCCATCGTCGTTTGCTTGCTCGTATTCATCGACTGACGATGGATGGGCTGCGAAAGCAGATTGAACCCGTTGGCGTCGATGTCTACCTCAGGTTTCTGACTCGTCATCAAGGCGTTTCGTGGTCACATCGCCGAGGAGGGGCAAATGGTCTCTTCGAAGTCATTGCTCAACTTCAGGGACTCGATATTCCCTCAGTCGCCTGGGAGAGGGACATCCTTCCTTTACGCATCGAGAATTATCAGGCGGAGTGGTTAGATGAACTTTGTCTGACGGGCGAAGCCGGTTGGGGTCGACTTTTCCCACCACCCAGGAACCCTGACAAATCCCGGCCGATGGCCAGTTTGACCAGAGTCGCTCCGATCTCGTTCTTCCTGCGTGAAGATGCGGTTTGGCTTGGAACGCGTTCACCGGAACTCGATTTTGACAGCCTCAGCAGCCCCGCGCGGCAAGTTTACGAGCTGCTGGAAAGTCGCGGTGCGATGTTCGCCGCCGATATCCTCACCGCGACGCGAATGCTGAACGATCATCTCGACGATGCGCTGGGTGAATTAGTCACCAGAGGTTTCCTGACCGCAGACGGTTTTGCGGGCCTGAGGGGACTTGTTGGAGAAAAACCAAGTCCGTCGCGAAGGCCCGGCCGACAAAAAGTCGAACGCAAGCGAACAACCAAAGCGGCAATCGGTCGATGGTCGATTCGTATTGCTGCCAGGCCTTCAACAGAACTCGAATCGCCTCCAAACTTAAGCCGAGATCGGAGAGTTCAATCTGACGCATCCGCGAAAAGTCCGCCGTTGAACGAGACAAAACCGTCAGAAGCAA
>JBAXBD010000957.1:0-2204 GCA_037142165.1 Schlesneria sp.
CCGACGGGACTGTCGGGACCGGAGCATTGAACGGAATCGGGCTAGGGATTTAACTGCGGCTCTTTAACTGCGGCTCGAAGAGAAGCTGGTTGGGCGGTGGAATTTCTCGTTGGAGCCAGCCGTGCGGCGAAGTGAGCTCGGCGACGTTCACAGAGATCGGCTGAATGCCGATTCCCCTGCGCCGCTGGCTGCGGGTTAAACAAAGATTTGGCTGCAATGTTTAACCCTGTTCCGCCAAAATTGGATTACAGCAGAATCGTTTGCTCGCGGTCAGGTCCGATGCTGATGAATTTCGCTGGAACGCCTAAGAGCTCGCTGACCGTATCAACGTATTGACGGGCGCCCGTTGGGAGATCGCTCAACTTGCGAGCGTGAGTAATGTCCTTTTTCCAGCCGGGAATCTTGCGAAAAATAGGCTTGGCGACTTCGAGATCTTCAACGTGGGAGGGGAAGTCGGTCGTTCGTTCACCGCGAATCTCGTAAGCTTCGCAGATGCAAAGTTCATCAAGCTGGGCCAGGACGTCCAGCAGCATTACGGCAATTTCGTCGACACCGCAAATTCTTGCCCCGTAGCCAGTTGCGACGGCGTCAAACCATCCGCAACGACGTGGTCGACCAGTAACTGTGCCGTATTCGTGCCCGACATCACGAATATGCTGACCGATTTCGTTGTGCAGTTCGGTAGGAAATGGGCCGCCACCAACTCGTGTGGTATACGCCTTCACGACTCCGATCATGCGGTTAATTGCGCGTTGAGGCACACCGCTGCCGCTGTGGATTCCCGCAGCGGAACTGTTGGAGCTTGTGACGTAGGGGAAGGTTCCGTGGTCGACATCCAGAAGACTACCTTGCGCACCTTCGAAGAGAATGTTCTTCTTTTGTTTGAGTGCCTTATGCAGCCAGGCTGTTGTATCGACGACGTGTGACTTAAGCTTCTCTGCGTATTCGAGATACGTTGAATAGATCGCGTCGGCATTGTGTGGCGCGAGTGACGAATCGAGAGCTTTCAACGTCAGATTCTTGAAGGCAACCGTTTCGGCTAGTTTTGTACGGAACGTCTCGGGGTGATAGAGGTCCCCAACTCGGATTGCATGTGTCCGACCCGCTTTATCGCGGTAACACGTCCCAATTCCTCGGCCGGTCGTTCCAATCGCGTGGTCCCCACGTCGTTTCTCAAAGACGGCATCTTCAGTAATGTGATACGGAAGAATCACGTGGGCTCGGTCGCTGACAAGCAGGTTTTCTGCACTGACCGGAACTCCACGGTCGGTTAGCGACTTCATTTCTTTCAAAAGCGCTTCTGGATTAACGACGAGACCGTTTCCAATAACAGCTTTGACGCCTGGACGCAGAATGCCGGTCGGAAGTAAGGATAATTTATAGGTTTCACCGTTAAATTTCACGGTGTGGCCGGCGTTGTTACCGCCTTGATATCGAACCACCACTTCGTGCGAATCCGTCAGGAAATCAACGATCTTTCCCTTGGCCTCATCGCCCCATTGCAAACCGACAACTGACGTAACTGACACAGTGCGAACCTTAAGTGAAAACGTTCATCGAGAGAGGATTATGCCTGTCTCTCACCGAAATGATGACCAAAATTGGCTGTGATTGGACGGCGAACCATCGATCCAAGGAATGAAACACTCGCTGATGGGACCGACGTCATTTGGTCCAATTCGAGCATTCCTTGATACCAGATCCGTTTCCAACGGACCCTATGGGCGCAAAAAACGCGAGGTGCAACTCGGTGCCAACCTCGCAGTTCCAATTTAGTCTATCGAGCAGGCTCGGTAATGTGGAGCGTGACAGGGTCCCTTCCCTTCTGAAAATTAAAGATCTCCGCACCAGGTTTCACTCGCCCACTGAACCGAATCAACCTCAAATCAGCCTTGAGAAAGAATCGAATCCACCGGTTCAACTGATTTTTTCGATTGACTTTGGAGACTCGATGAATCAATCGCCAGGTTGCCGAACCGGCGAACTCCACCGATTAACATTGGTAATCTGCGTTAGATGCGGTTTACCCAGCTTCAATAGCCGATGTATTTCCTAACTGAGAACGACTGGCGGGATTGGCGTTCGGAAGAACTCCGGCACTTTTGACCGCTTTCCGCTGAAATTCCCCATTAAACGCCGGCGACGGTGAGGGAGAACCATCGTCATGTCAATTTGCTCTGTAGAACTGCAATCACGATTCAGTG
>JBAXBD010000958.1:0-2202 GCA_037142165.1 Schlesneria sp.
GTATTCTTCTGGGTTAAGATGTCGCTGAGTGGTTAAACCAGGCAGAGGTCATCGTTTAACCGCGCCTCGCAGAGAAGCGGGAGCGAGGCGGCGGATTTGACGTCAGCCGAGGCGTCATTTCTCATTGGGGCATTGCCATGCAAACGAGGCCGGGGCAATGTTCGAAGAAATCGGCTGGACGCCGATTCGCCTGCGCCGATGGCTTCGGGTTAAACTGGCAGAAGTTTCAGGTTGAATATGACAAATTCTATCGAACAAGTGACAGACGAACTGCTGCGCCATGGCATCTTGAACGACGAGTCGATGGCTGAGTCATGCCACGAGCTGGAAAAACGTGGCGATTCGCTCACTCAGGAAAACCTGTTGTCTCAGTTGACCGCGACAGGCAAACTGACTCCGTTTCAGGCGGAAGAAGTCCGGCAAGGTCGAGCGAATCATCTATTGATTGGAAACTATCTCGTTCTCAGCCGTCTCGGCGAGGGGGGAATGGGAACCGTCTACAAAGCGCTCCATCGGAGGATGCAGCGTCTAGTGGCAATTAAGGTCATTCGCAAAGATGTCGCGACGCGTGATTTCATCACTCGTTTTCGCCGGGAAATCCAGTTGCTGGCTCGATTAAATCATCCGAATATGGTGATTGCCTATGATTCAGACCAGTGTCTTATGGGCGAATTCCTGGTGATGGAATATGTTGAAGGGATCGACCTGGCGGAAGTCTTGAAGCGGAGTGGTACCTTGAGCCTGGCGGAGTCAATTTCTGCCGTTCGTCAGGCGGCTCTCGCTTTGGACTATGCACATCGGCAAGGAATCGTGCATCGTGACATCAAGCCAGCAAATCTGTTGCGGGACGTTTCAGGAGCTGTGAAAGTCGTCGATCTAGGACTGGCACGCCTGGCGGAATGGGAGGGGGCCAAGGGTCTGGAACTGACACAGATGGGGACCGTCACCGGGACGGTTGACTATATGTCGCCCGAACAGGCCGAAACCCCACTTTCGGTTGACCTGCGCAGTGACATCTACAGTCTTGGTTGTACGCTGTTCTATTTGCTGACGGGTGGGCCGGTTTTCACGAAGTCGAGCCTTGTTGCTCGCGTTATGGCACATCGGAATGATCCCCCTCCAAAACTCAATTTCGTACGAAAAGACCTCCCGCAGGGGTTGGATGCAATCTTTCAAAAAATGGTCGCCAAGGCGCCAAACGATCGATATTCCTCGATGCAGGAGGTCGTTGACGCATTGGATAAGCTGGATCGTTCTCTGAAGGATCATCAGGCAACTCAGTACATCAATCCACAAGACATCGCTCAGCACTGGATGCCTGAGCGTGCGAGAGTCCTGCTGGTTGAACAGTCCCGATTGCAGTCAGGCGTTATTGGAAAAATCCTGGCCGAAATCGGCGTGGCGAACGTCCACTTCGTTGCTACAGGCAAGGAGGCGCTCGAACAATTCAGCACCTATTCGCCTACTGTGGTGCTGAGCAGTATGAAACTGTCAGACATGAGCGGCCTGGAGCTGGCCGCCCGGATTCGCGATTCAATACGGTGCCCGGATACGGGAATCATTCTGATGACCGGCGATGACTGGAACTCCGATCGTCAGTCCGCCGCAAAACGTTTGGGACGAACGCAGATGATCCGAAAGCCTTTTGACGGCGAAGGACTGCGAAAAATCATCGAACAAACGCTCAATGATCAGGAACGCGATCAACAACCGATGGATGGATTAAGCGATCTTCGGGTACTGATCGTGGACGATAGCGCCGTCGCGCGCCGTCACGCTCAAGAGACTTTGACTCGACTTGGGTTTTCAAGATTTACACTGGCCGACGATGGCAGCACCGCCATTGAAGAATTAGAAAAAGCTTCGTTTGACCTGGTCGTCACCGACTACAACATGCCGCAAATGGATGGCCAGCAATTAATTACGTACATCCGTCAGGTCAGCAATCAGCGGCAAGTTCCCATTATTATGGTGACGACCGAATTCGATCCACAAAAGCTCGCGGCCGTTTATCAGCTTGGTGTTTCGGCCATCTGCAATAAGAGCTTCGATCTGGAACTCGTTCGCAATATTGTCATGAAACTGTTTGCGTGATCCGGTGACGTCAAATCGATATCGAGTCGTTCGTGCAGGCAATGCTGTGAAGCATTTTTCTTCGAGAAAACAGGGGTTCCGCCTCTTGTTTGCCGTCCTGGAAGGACA
>JBAXBD010000959.1:0-2200 GCA_037142165.1 Schlesneria sp.
GTCAACAGGTAATAAAGTGTCGCACCGAGTGAATATTGATCCGAATGGGGGCCAATCGATTCATGGTCGCCCCGGGCTTGTTCCGGTGGCATGTAACCAGGCGTTCCTAAAACCTGACCATCAATGGTTTTGGGCTCCGAGATCTCATCGTCAGATTCTTCGGTCGAGTCCCGCTTGGCGAGACCAAAGTCGGTTAGCTTGGCAATATCTCCATCCGCAACCAGCACATTCGAAGGCTTGACGTCACGATGAAGTACTCCTTTGTCATGAGCGTAAGCGATCGCCGATGCCAGATCGGCCACGATTCTCGCGGCGCGAGTTGGATCGATGGGTTCTTTGTTCGTCAATTGTGAAAGCGTTTTGCCTTCGACAAATTCGAGTGCGAACCAGGGGATCCCGTTTTCTTCGCCGTACTCGTAAATCTCAACAATGCCCGGATGCTTCAGCGTTGCTACAGATTGCGCTTCGAAGTGAAAACGGGAAAGAATCGTCGCGTCGTGATCAGCCTTCAAAATCATTTTCAGCGCGACATCACGATGTAACTTCTTGTGCCGTGCTTTGTAAACGACCCCCATGCCTCCACGCCCAAGCTCCTCGGTAATCAGATAGGAACCGATTTCTTTCGGGACAAGTCTTCGTTCAGACGTTGTTGGTTGAGGGGTATACGCTTGAACTGGAGTCAGTTCCGAATTTTCTTCCGGTTCCGACAAACCTGGAGTGACGGCTGGCGTCCCTTTTTTCGATGAATCACGGATCAACGGATCGGCATTACGATCAATGACAATTTGACCGGGATTCGTATGAGTAACCTCGTGCTCTTCGACTCCATGAGAAACGGGTGCATTCAATGTGAAGCCATTTGCGGCTGAATTGATCGTACTTCTTCGATCGGCAGATTCATCGTGGTGGCTTAAGCCGCCTGGTCCGTGATCGATGCCTTGACGGACATGATTGAAAGGAGACTGTCCCTGCCGTGGTGAGTCCTTCCCAACCGCCAACACACGATGAGAGGCTACGTTCCCCCCATTCGACCTCTCCGCCGGTCTCAGCGTTCGCGTTACAGTCTGGTCGGCTGGATCAACGTCTCCGGCCAATTTCTGGACTTTGGTTTCGTTGTCCGAGCATGACTCCAGTTCCTTCGCGACAGTTGCGAATTGTTCCAGAACGGCGTCGAGATCAGGCTTTTCACCCCGCTCGACGGCCTGGCACCACACGGTAATTGCTTCTTCCAACCGTTCATCGCGGGAAAATGATTGATGTTCTGTCATGACCTGATCCTATTGACATACCAAACACTTGGTAGACAGATTAACAAAACCTGGTTTAAAAGTCTCGCAAGTACGTTCCGTATCGTTGTGCCGACGGGCGAAAAACACGGCATAATTCCTAATAGGACACGAAAAACCCTTGAATTACAGGAAGATTCATGTGCAATTTCGGGCTACGAACCACTTGTCACCTTCGCCAAAAATGAATGTCCCCAAGGCAACAGCTTTGTTTTTTGTGGGATTCCTTTCATTCTGGTGAAATCAGATTCCAACGTCTGATGAAGCATGTTCATTGAAATCTGGTGAACCGATAGCGCGGTCGTAAATATCCTGAATCACTCGAACTACCGGATTATTGTAAACACTCTGCAGTAAATACGTCTCACTCCGAAAGAACACCTTATGAACTCGACTTGCTTTCAGATTTAACGCATCTTCCAGCAGTGTAACACAATGCTGCATCGTGTCACCATTTTTTTCGCGGGAACTATGCGCTGAACTTCGATTTTGCTGAATTGTCAGGATTCAGCACAGTTTCGTTTCGTTCGCATTGAGGAATCAGGCGGATGACTGTTGCATTGGTAACGTCCGCGATTGGTTGCGGAGCTAATCGACGACTACAATCGCATGGCACACTCCATCCGTTCGGCTTGCAAGTTTGTCGCATTCCAGTGTCAAATTCATGGTTTTGTTTGTTGACATCATTTTTTGAAAGATGAGTTTCATGACGGTCCGTATTGGCCAGCCCGCTCCCTGTTTCGAAGTCGAGGCTTATGACAGAACGAAGAACGATTCAGAACAACAGTTTTCCACCGTGAAACTGAGTGATTTCGGCGGGAAATGGGTATGCCTTTTCTTTTATCCACTCGATTTTACGTTCGTCTGCCCGACCGAAATTTCGGCATTCAACGACAGTGTCGGTGCTTTCCAGG
>JBAXBD010000960.1:0-2196 GCA_037142165.1 Schlesneria sp.
CGCTGAAAGGAGAGTTGCTCGTCACACCGGGCCGCATCGTGATCGCCAAGTTCGAAGGGACTCAGAAACAAACCAAGGTCGTCGATGGAGAAACGTTCTCGATCGAATCGGTCAGCCAGGGACCAAACGGAATTCAAGTCGCGGTGTCGCTGCCACAAACGACCCGGCAGAAACGGGCGCGTACGTTCGAAGAAAAATTCAAAGTCATGAGAGACACAATTGGCGCGTTCGACGTCACGATCGAAGACGATGCGGGCAATCTGTATCCGTCGGTCGGTGGAGGGAGTGCGGGCGGGTCGGCGAGCGGATCGTCGAGCGGCGGCGGAAGCGTCAACGGAGTTGCACAGCCAGGAAACGCGAAAGGGAATCAATCGAGCCATTCCAGCCAATCCTTCGGCTTTGCTTCATTGCCACAAGATCGGACGATCAAGCACATTCACGTCAAGATGACGGACCGTACCGGCGATCCGAAGTCTTACCCATTTTCGATGAAAGACGTCCCGGTTCCGTTTAAAGATTGACGACGACTGCGAATATGCGGTTCATATCAAGAGATCTTGACGATGTTGGCATGAAACTCCTTTAAGTGGGTTTGCGCCCATCGACCGAGACCTTCAAGGACGGGGCGGAGTGCCGCCCCACTTTCTGTGAGTTTGAACGCGTTGTTCCGAGCGCTCTTCTCGGGACTGGTTCGTTCGATCAGCTTCAGGCAGGTAAGCAGCTTAAGCCGTAATGCCAGAATGTTGGTCGAGATATGCTCGGGAGATTCCAGGAAATCGGAGTAAGTACGAGTCCCGTGGATCACCAGGTCTCGAATGATCAACATGGTCCATTTGTCCCCGAGCACGTCGAGGGCGGAACTGATTGGACAGACCGAGCGCCATTCGACTCCTTCGTTGTCAGTCGACATGACATCGCCCCTGCTCGTTTAAGTCGATGCGGAAATTGCAGCCGCCATTTCTCTGAAAGACGTCTCTATCGGTGTCGGTTTCCACTCGAGTACCTCAAATGTCGCGCGATTATCAAACGAAGCCTTTTTTCCAATAAATGGTATCATCCCCTTAACTTCGCGATCGAACAAGCTCATCATTTTGAGTAAAAAGGTCGGTGCTCTCATCGACGGAACCTTCTTAAAGCCCGCCGTCTTGAGGACGTTTGCAACCGTGGCCATCTCGACCGGTTCCGCCGTCGCAGCGATAAATCGATTTCCGGCGGCACCTGATGCGGTCATCGCCTTAACATGAAGGCGAGCGACGTCACGGACATCGACCATACCGAAACCCATATCGGGAATCATGGGCATCTTTCCACTAATCATTTTGGTCATCATAGCCACGCTTTGACCATCCATTTTTGCCCCCAGCGAGGGACCGAAAACCGCGCCCGGATTGATGACCGTAAGCTCCATGGTGCCCCCTTTTGCTGTCTCCCAGGCAGCACGCTCGGCCAAGGTCTTGCTTTTCGCATAAGCACCAATGTTGGCGTTAGTATCAGACCAGTCATTCGGGCCGTAACAACCGTTTTCCTTGCCCGCAATGATCGCAAATGTCGAGGAGGTCAGTACAAGTCGTTTCACACCTGCCTGCTGAGCCGTAGCAACCACCCGTTTTGTCCCCTCACCGCCAGGAGTGTTCAGTTCGTTCTCATTCTTCGGTTCTGCGAGAAAGAACGGAGAGGCGACGTGAATCGCGAAAGCGCAACCATTCATGGCCTCAGCCCACCCGGCGTCTGACGTCAGGTCAGCCTCAGCGAAATGCAATCTCTCGACGGGAGCGATTTGCGCTATGGCGGTTCGAGTTGCGTCTGCCTTTGCACGTGATCGAATCGTGCCTACTACTTCATAGCCCTGCTTCAGAAGTTCGGCGGCGCAGTGTTGTCCAATGTATCCCGTAACACCAGTCAGCAAAATCCGATCGCTCATGTCTATTCCTTAGCTCGTGATGGAACTCCTTGACTTTCGAAACGCAAGTTTATTGCGATAGCTTGCGAAACGCAAGCTAGTATTGATGCGGGCCGCAAAGTGAGGAGGTCACTGAGGGTCTTTCTGGTTGACGGATGCGTTTGAAAGTCGTGGACCACAGATGTCGGTCGTCGAGCGGGAACCCGAGAACCAACTGGACTATTAACCGATCGACAAAAAGGGGATAAGTCCAATAAATTAGGATTTGCTGTCGTCGATTGTCTTTTTCGGGCGGC
>JBAXBD010000961.1:0-2196 GCA_037142165.1 Schlesneria sp.
GAATATAAGAACGACTATTCCACTCGCAGTATCCGTGTCGAGGATATTCCAGAGCCTATTTTGGAAGTATATAAAGAAATAAATCGAATATAAAAATATGTTTGCACTCAAACCATTTCAAGAAACCGCCATCGGACAGCTCAAGGAGAAGTTTTTGACGCTCTGGAAGCTCGGCGACCACAATCTCAATCTGACGTTCAAATCTCCGACTGGATCGGGCAAGACGATAATGATGGCGCAGTTCCTCCGCGACATCGTGTCCGATCCACGCTTTCAGAATGCGGATGTCGGATTCCTTTGGATCACGAACTCCGACTCACTCGCCATGCAGTCGAAAGACAAGCTTTTTTCATACTACGGCGGTGCAAGCGAGAATACTTTGCTCGATCTCAACGACCTACGTGATGGTTGTATTCCTCGCTCTGGTGTCTTTTTCATAAACTGGCAGAAGCTCGTATCTCGTGCTCAAACGAATAGAAAGCTTCGCACTGAGGGAGAGCTAAACACAACGTTCGACGAATATCTCGACGCTACGCACTCCAAAGGACGCGAGGTCGTCCTCATCATCGACGAGGAACATATAGCATCGTCCACCGTTCTTGCGAGCGACCTCATTCAAAACGTCATTAAGCCGAGAATCATCATTGGCGTATCCGCTACTCCCCAGACTGTAGGCGTTACCGTCGATGTGAACCGTGCGGATGTTGTCCGCGAGGGACTCATAAAAGAAAAAATCGTATTCCAAACCGAGGAAGACTTAGCGAAAAAAGAATTTGCCGGAATGGATCAGGACGACATCCTTTTGACACTCGCGTTCAACAAGCGTACGGAGCTTGTCTCGCTCTACAAAGAACTCGACATCGACATCAATCCGCTCGTCATGATCCAACTCCCGAACGACGACAAAGCAAGCAAGGGGTCGGGAGCGACGAAGCAAGATTTGATTGTCTCATTCCTGAAAGAGAAAGGCATATTCGAGCATGAGATTGCCGTTTGGCTCTCGGAAGACAAAATCAATCTGGACGACATCGAGCACAACGATTCGCCTGTATCGTTCTTGCTGTTCAAGCAAGCGGCCGCGACTGGATGGGACTGTCCGCGAGCGAGTGTACTCGTCATGTTCCGCGAAATTAAAAATCCGACGTTCGCCATTCAAACTGTCGGACGTATTCTCCGTATGCCACTCGGTACGCATTTCCCAAAACCCGAATTGAACCTCGGATATCTCTACACCAACTACAAGCGAAACGAGGTCATCACCGGCTATGCCCGTTCCGCCGAAAATCGTCCTGCTATTTACGGAAGCTACAGAAAGCAAAACATCGAGCCGATCATGGTCGAGTCCGTGTTCATGAGCCGTACCGACTACAACGACCTCGGCGATTCGTTCCAAGATATATTCAAGAAAGTTGCCGACAAATATTTCTCGCTTACTGACAAAAAATCCGTTCAAAAGAATTTCACAACCAGTGGTCTCGACACGGATGCAGTCGTTACGAATGGACTCATCACTGGCGTTGAAATCGACGACTACGACAATTTCAGACAGGAGCTTCTCTCAGAAGGCACGAGTCACGAGCAAGAAATATCCCAGTACGATCTTGAACGGCTCTACAACCTGCTCTGCTTCAATCTCGTTTCCAAACAGACCGACGAGAACAAGAAATTCGCACCCGAGCGTTCGTGGGGAAAGCTCAAGACTGCACTCAACGTCTGGCTTCTCGGCCATCTCGACGAGTCGCGCCCGAAGATCTATTCCATCATTGTCGCTGATCTTTTGAAGTCCGACAGTGTACTCGCACCGCTCATTGGCAAATCTCTCGAAACCTATCGCCCGATCCGCGAGGACGAGGTCAACAGAAAATCCGAACGCGCCAAGCGAATCGAGAAAATCGAGATTCCGCGAGCAAGCATTTTTTATACCGATCAGTACGAGGAAATGGCGGTCAAAAAGTCAGCTATGGCTCCGTTCTATATCGAGCGCGAATACAAGGGCGAAGACAACGAAAAAGAGTTCATCAAATTCCTCGAAGAGAACAAGAGCGTCTCGTGGTGGTACAAGAACGGCGACTCTGGCAGTGAATTTTTTTCCATCTCATATTTCAATCCCGACGAGAACAAGGAAAAACTTTTCTATCCCGACTGGATTTTCAAAGCTGGTAGCACAATCTGGATCGTTGATACAAAGAAAGGCAC
>JBAXBD010000962.1:0-2193 GCA_037142165.1 Schlesneria sp.
GAGCCAATTTCCCACGAATTCAAACAGCTCGATTTGGCGAGATCATCGGCCGCAAGTCTCTTTCAGAAAACGAGGGTCACCACGAATCTCTCGGCGCGGGCTTCGCCCGCAACCCAATCACGAGAAGAAATTGAACCACGAAAAACACAGTCGAGGCGAGCCGGGGTGCGTCAGCGTCAGCCCCCGGACTCTTTATTCGGGGAATACAGGCTGGCGGTCATTTGACGTAACCCACCCCGCGTTTGTGTGGTTCATCCGGTCCTCGAACATGACGGACGAAGAGTCCGAAGGCTAACGCACCCCGGCTCGCCTGGACAACGCGCGAACGATGATCCAATTCTGAACCCATCGTCCGACGCGCATCAACCGGCTGTGCCGGTCTTTTCTCCTGCAAATTCTTCGCGACACGCGACGAATTCAAAAGTTAGTCGTTAGGGTTCGACGAATAAAATACGAAAGTCTGTATCAGGTGTTGCTGGTTTAAGTGAGCGTAATGCTTCGAGTGACAGCGCTGCTGTCAGCAAGGCCGTCGTTGACGGTCAACGTCAGTATCCGTGACGTTGTGTTCGCTGCGACTGTCGTTTTGAAGGTGACAGATTGTAGCGCAGTCTGGTAGGTGGCCAACGATGCGGTTCCAGTCAATGTCAACGTCCCCGTCGTGGTATTAAAAGCTTGAGTGATTCCCGTGACTTTTGCCGCGGCAAGCACGTCGAGGCCGGTTTGAAAATTGCCGGTGATCTGGATCGTTGCACTGGCGAGATTGATACTATCCGGGTCAAAGACGTAAACGCTCGGGGCTACCTTGGCTGCGGTTGCTCCTCGAACGTAAGCAAGTGCCGTAGCAGGGATTCCTGTGAGGCCCGGCGGGACATTCGTTGTCAGTACCGTTACCGTCTGTGTTATTGGCAGGCTATTGGCCGGAATCGGTGAATAGTCATCGGTTGCGATGATTGTCAGCGTTCGATTTGCAGTACTCACCGCCGAGCCAGACGTACTAAAAGTGACTGAACGTAACGCGGTGCGGTAATTACTGACGGAACTCGTACCCGACAGCGTCAGTGTTCCTGTCGTCGAGTCAAATGAACCCGTAATGCCCAATTGATTGGTGAATGACAGCAGATCGGTGCCGTTCGAATCGTTTTCATAACCTGATGTGATCTGGACTGTCGCCTTGGACAGGTTATTACTGTCTGGGTCACCAACAAGCAGCGTGTTTGAAATTGGCTGCGCGGGAAACGCCGGGTCGTTCGCTTTGTACGCGAGCGGGCTTGTTTCGATTGACGTCAATGTGGGTGGCTGATTGACTGCGGTAACAACGGTATTGCGAGTGACAATGTTACTGGTCGAGAGACCATCGCTGACGGAGATGCTTGCAATACGTGCTGTTTTCACTGGATTGGCGCTGACATCCCAATAAATCACCGACCGGAGCAGCGTCTGGTAGTGATCGACGAGATCCGCACCACTGATCGTGAATTTTGCGGTATTTGCCACGAGATCTTCGGTGAACGAGTGCTGTAATGCGTAGATATTGTTGAAGTCGATTCGATCCTCACCCTGCCAGTTTGTAAACGAAATCGTGGCGCTGGTCAGATTCACCGTATTCGGATTTGTGATGACAAGTCCCGCAGCCAGAATAATTGAGGGATCGCCCTGGAAATAAGTCCCGGTGCCGTTGACCCCCGACAGGACTGCGGGAATGCTCGACGATAGAACCGACACATCACGTGTTATGAAATTGCTTGGTAATAGTCCATCATTTGTCTGGAATTGGACGGTTCTTACGACAGATGTGTTTGGCGTGGAACTCGAGTTGTGATAGGTCACGTTGTGCAGTGCGGTTCGGTAATTCGAAACCGTATCCGTGCCGCTGAGCGTCAATGTTCCGGTCGTAGGGTTCCATGAGCCTTTGATGTTCGCTGTGTCCACAAACCCGAGTACATCCTGGTCGCTACGGTAGTTGATCGTGATCTGTATTGTGGCTCCCGTCCAGTTGTTGCTGTCGGCATCAAAGACGAGCAACGAAGATGTTACTGGTGTTAACAGTGGCGCAGGTGCGTTTAATGGCGTTGATTCGATCTGGTACAGCCAGGGGCCGACATCAGTCACTCCGTTGACCGTTGCAGCGACGTAAAAGTTGATCCGGAAATCGCCACCAGAAACTCCGTCACCATCGCCATCTAACTGGTGGCC
>JBAXBD010000963.1:0-2191 GCA_037142165.1 Schlesneria sp.
ATGACGAACAGCGAGACAAGGAGTCGGAAGTAGAACTCGCCCCAGACGCGATCTTGCGGATTAGCCGACTTCCTGCGGCACACGTGGATTTGAAGCCGGGGATGGAAGCGCGACTTGAATTCGGACGCGATGGAAAATTCGTTCATGCAATCACGGCAATGGCCGAAGACGAGTTGATGTTCTACGGAGGGCTTAACGAACTGAACGCCGATTCCACCGAAATTTCCATTATACAAGCGGGTGAAGACGATGAGCCTTCCACTATTCGATCATTTAAAGTCTCTCCTGAAACAATTGTATGGCTGGACATGAAGCCCGTTAAACTGGCTGATTTGAAGTCGGGGTTCTGGGTCGTTGGGCGATTATCCGACGACGGACAAACCGTTCGGGCGATTAAAGCAGAGACGCCGGAACCGGAAGATGACGAAGATGATGACAAATAGCGAAATGACAGGCTCGTTCTGGCATGATGAAACGACCTGCAGATGGGACGTTTGCGTTGCTGACGACGAAGTGCTTTTGGAATGGAAATCCACGAAACGCGTGCCACGGTTTTACCGTCTTCGGTAAGGCCGTGTTCTTCGGGCACGTTGTCGAACCATGAAGCCACGGCTTTGTCGAGGACTCCAAATCCGTGGCTCCCAATAATTGGACAAGGCACCAGTTCCTGGAACTGGTGCCTCGTTTGTTTTCGCGAAAGCCTTTCGCCGAATTCAACTCAAGATTCAACTGGTTTTCTTCGCGGCTTTAGAAATCGCCTTAGCGACGATGTCAAAGGCATCCGCCGTCGGCAACGCTGCGAGAATCTTGAACGCCTCGGACAGCACTCGCTTAGTCTCAGCGACGCCGATGGAGGTCTTGTCCGTGTCCACTTTGCGGGAAACTTCGTTGTAAAAATCATTCACATTCATTGATTCAGTACTCCAGTTTAGGGAACCGTTGAACGCGGAAGACGTTACATCGAATGCTGATCGATGACAAGTGGGATGACGTGATCGCTCACATAAATGGCGAAGTTGTGAAATGAACTGAATTCTCGATTCGACATCGGCATTGACTCGCAATAGGGGGTCGCCTGGCTCAAAAGGTGCGACGAAGTTGCTGAAAACCATCGGCCAACAAACCTGCCAGTACTTCCATTTCATCCGACGTGGGATGTTCGATCAGGCGTTGGAATTTGTCGGTGTCCAGAGAATACAGCGAGTAACCAGCCATCGTCGAACCTTTCGCGAGACAAACCATGTCAATGAGGGTAGTACTGCGTCACACCTAAAAATGTGGATGCCACTGGCGGCAGCTTTGTGCCGTCACTGTCTTCAACTCGAATAGCCGATAAAAGCGAAGAGCACTGGCGAGCGAAGACGCACGCCAGTGGCACACAACCCCACGTTTAAGTGTCGGTGGACTAGTAGAGCTTTTCTCTTCAAGCGGTATAGCTCTTCGCGAAAACGGAGATTTCGGTCTCGCTCGTATGAGCTTACAAGCGATTTATCAAACAGCTACTTGATCAGGGCCACAGGCATCTACCCCGATTCACCTCGATCACGGGGTGATCTGACCGTTGAGTCCTCGGTAAATCGGCGCCGTATTTGGGGGTTAGAAACGTTTATGGAAGCACGTCGTATTGATAGAGCGTACTGACGTCAAGGACCTGCCCCGGTGTTGCAGTGGTTCCGAATGGAGACGCAATCGGATCGTTGATTCGATGACCCTTCAACGATGCTGGTGCTGTCATGTCTGGTAGGTAGACGCGGCCATGACGTTTCATCCAGCCTTCCCAGTTACGATCAATATTACAGTGATTCAGATAGAATGCCGGGTCGTTTGGTGACGTCGACGGCGACATGTCCCCACCGATCCAGACGTGGACCCGATTGTGAAGCCCGGGAGTTGAGGCTGCGGGCTCTGTGACCCATCCCTCAATGCGATTTCGAAATCCGACGCTGTTCACGTCCCAGTTTGCCTGGTCATAATCCGTGAGTGCCAACGCGAGATTGATAGAAGCTGTCGTCGGTAAGTTAGGAACTCCCGATGGTGGAGCCGCAGCAAACGAACGACGCAGTCCCCGATTCGTTGAGACCAAAGTTCCCGATGAATTGGCTGCGACACGAACGCGCCACGTTTGAGGGTCAGATGCGTGAAAGGCAAATGGTCCCGTCGAAACGGGATTGCCATCATTTCCGAGATAACT
>JBAXBD010000964.1:0-2188 GCA_037142165.1 Schlesneria sp.
CGCTAATGATCGGTCCAGCGCCTCGGAGAAACAAGACGATTGGTCGACGAAGTAGACTGCCGCTTGAAGCACGTCCGGCGCGAAGCCTCCGTTGTTGTCAGGCCCTTTCTGATCGACGAATCTACCACACTTTCGCAATGCCTCGTCCCAACCCACGCCTCGGATCAGCGACCGGCACAACTGGTTTACTTTTGCGGCGATCTCACCCGCCTTAAGGTCGTAGTGCGTCAGCGCCGCTTCGTTCTTGGCATCACAGGCGAGGTCATTGTCGGAGATGGCGGCGAACATCGACAATGGTGGTGATCGGTGGGCCGGGTTGCAGCCCGCCGTCATGCCGTTGAATTCACGATGGACTTGTGCCGTCACGTTCTGGATCGGCATCCCCGCCGCGAGTAATGAAAATGCTCTTTCGCTGACCGGTCCGGTGTCGAATCCTTCCTCACGCCACCATGAAAGGTAACGGTTAAGGATGTCGGTTGGGTCGAATCTGTCGCAGTCAATGAGGCTTTCAGCCAGAAGGACTGACATCCGGATCGGCCCGCCAATGCGATCACCAGCGGCCAGTCCGACCAGGACGCCCCGACAACGATCTTCGACGAGAGAATCTTTGGTCATCTTTGTGATTCCAGCCTGCTCGACCGTCGTCTGTTTATCTTTGGCCAGTGCAGTCTGCTTTGTTTTGCACTCGTTTCCATTTGATTCCGAATCCCGACCGGCTACCGTTTCGACATCTTCCCTTTAAACTCGGATTGATCACCAAGATAGAGACAGATCATTCCCGTAATTTCATCGCCTTCACGAGTCGCCCATCCACGACCTTGAGCGGAGTCGGATTCGTTGTTGCCATCTATGCGAATTCGACACACGGTTTGCCATCACGGGTTCCGACTCGGTAATCGATTTGTCCCTGGACGTAGCCGAATTGAAACGAGCCGAGGTTATTCGAGCCAAACTCGAAATAACCTTCAACTTCTTCGTCTACGAAATCCTGATCCCAAAGGTCCATCCACGTGATGCGCCAATAGCCGACAAACAGGTTCTTCTGGGTTGATTTCTTTGCTATTGTCTTTTGGTCTTGCTTTGTTTGGTTGTCAGATTGTCGTCTTGTCGACGCAGCTGCTTACTGCATGGACACGGCCCGATTGGAGAACCGGACAATGGATGCGTCCCGGGATTTTGCGGAAGGTTGTTTCTAAAGCCAATATAGGCAGCGTGTTATACGACTGGCTACGTCAGAAGTTCGTCAGTACCGGGGAAGCGGAGTGTGTTCCCAGCTACCAGCCACTGGCCCATGCGGAGTTGACGTTGTAGTGCCGAAGGCTTTTTGCGGAGTTCAAAAATCATTTCATGAGCACGTTCCAAATATTAAGAACCTACTCGTGTTTTTCTATTTACTTACGTCAAGTAATATTGTAGTAGTGTTGTCGTCTTGTGTTTGCTTTGACGTAGCGGCGAGACTGGTCGGAAAAATGCGGGTGAGAGTATTCTCGGCTCGCTTCTCCTGGTTTGTGTTTTGGTTGCGATTGTTGCCGACGACGAGGAAGAATTCGAGGAATGACTTCCACGGCTCGCGTGGGTTTTCTGAAATCGAAGCTCGACGACGACAAGATTTGATCTTTGAAATCTCGGAAATAAATTGAAAACGGACCGAGCCGAAACGGCTAGAAAGTTGTTTTGTGAAAGTAGTGAGTAGAGAAGTCGACGAGTCAAACTCTTTTCCCGTCCTGCTCTACTTTCCACTTACTACAGATCAACTCTCTAGCCGCTTCGGCTCCCCCCGCGGCCGTCAACGGGCGCGGGCTGGTCCGTGTGGGTTCGTTGTTTGCCCGCAGGGTGGTGTTGTGGCTTCGAGTGAGGCGATGTTTCAGTCGATGTCGAAGAACCGACGCCACCCTGCAACGGTGTGATTGGGATTTCGCCATGCGGAGATCCCACACGGGGATTGGCAAGGTGCTCAACAAAAAGTGTTTACTACGGAAAGAATGGGACTTATAGGACGTATGGGACCCATAGGACCGATGAGACTATTTCGAGAAGCGCTCAACGAAGATGTCCATTTTCAAGAGTGCGCAATTTGGTGGATTTGGTAGAGTTGGTGGATTTGGTAGAATTTCCGAAGGTGCTCAACCCCGGCGAAGGTGCTCAACCCCGGCGAAGGTGCTCAACCCCGGCGAAGGTGCTCAACCCC
>JBAXBD010000965.1:0-2182 GCA_037142165.1 Schlesneria sp.
AGCAGCGTCGCAGGAACTGTGCGTCGGACGTTCTTGGATTTGGTTTGACGTTGTACTTGGTGTAGTTCAGACCGATCAGTCGGTCGATTTCTTTTGCCGACCGAAGTGCTTCCGGTCGCTTGCCCGGTGCGACACCTTTTGAGCTGACCTGAAATCGAGGGGGCAGTTCCTCTGGCTTCTTGGCTGCGGTTTTTGGAGGGGGCGCCGGGTGGAATTCTTTGATCTTCGCGAGATCGGCAGCCATTTCACGCTGTTTATTCAGTTTCTTATAGGATTCGCTACGGCCTTTGTAAGCGGCTTCAAGCTTCGGATCGAGTTCAATTGCCTTGGTGAAATCCTGCACGGCCAATTCGTGTTCGCGTTTCGCCTGATGAGCATAGCCACGGGATGAATACGCCGCTGAATCATTGGCCTTCGCGGCAATCGCCTTGTCGAAGCATTCAATGGCCTGATCAAAATTCTTCTGCGCCAGATAAGCTCGTCCTCGTAGATTGTGGGCCTTGGGACACTTTGGATCAATTTTCAGTGCGGCATCGAGGTCCGCCTGTGCTTTCGCGAAATCACCCTTTACTGCGTACAAGGCGGAGCGATCGCAAAGGGCGTCGGGAAAATCAGGTTTCAGTGTTATCGCCTGATCCAGATCTTTCAAAGCTTCGGCACCCTCGTTCTTGGCCAGATGAGCTCCGGCACGACGCTGATATGCGATCGCCAGCTTTCCATCGAGTTCAATCGCCTTTTTCTGGTCGTTGATGACTTGATCGAAGTTTCCTTTCGCCCCGTAGGCAAATCCCCGGTTGCTGTAGGCTTCAGCGTATTTGGGGTCAATTTCAATCGCTCGGTTAAAACTGTTAATGGCCTTGTCGTATTGGGATCTGGCGATGTACGCCACGCCACGATTGTTATGAGCCTGCGCATGGTTCCCCTTTTCCAGCAGCGCAAAATAGGCGCTGTCGATCGCCTTCAGGTACTCTCCCTTACCGTAGTACGATGTCGATCGGTTGGCATAGGCATCAGCGCGATTCGCGAGATTGATCGGATCTCGACTTTGATTTTCCAATGCACGAGCAAATTCCTTAATCGCGTTGTCGTACTCCCCTTTGCCGTTCAGGGCGATGCCGCGAAATACAATCGCCGCTCCCTTGGTCGGCTCGGCTAATAATGCCTTGTCACAATCCTGAATCAGCAAGTCCCATTCAGATTTCAGAACTCGCTCGCGCGCTTGAAGAATGAACGGTTCGACCGGAGCTTCTTTTTCGGCAGGCGCCTGGCCACGACTGTCCTTCGTTGCCAGAACAAAAATGATCCCGAAAAAAAGCGGCAGGAAAACAGATCTAGCCGAATGACACCGCCATGTCGCGCGAAGCGATCGAATACCTTGAAGCATCTTTTTCATCCTCAAAGATGGAATTGCTGATGGGATTCGCACTGCACGCGATTTGATTATTCGCGTGCTGCGAAGATATTTTCATCGGGAAGGCAAGGCTCCTGCCGAGCCGCGAAGTAGGGACACCCTTCGACTTTGCGGTTCGGCTAACCCTCCCATCTCATTCAGTGCGACACTCGTGACAGGAAATTGTCAATTGAATTGAATTTGTGCCATATTGTATCCGGAACAACAAGCATCGTCTGAATTTTTTACTTCACGGTCGAAAGTTCTTTGATTCGGATATTGCGGAATTCGACGGGGTCGTTGTGTCCCGCGAACCCGAAGTAGCCTTGAGTTCGGTCTTTACCGGGGTGTGGCGAGTTCGCCATGTACTCTTTGACTTGGCTCAAGTCAGTATCAAGGATCAGGTTGCCATTCAATTCGACCTTAATCGTTGAGCCAACGACGGTCACTTCCTGGAAATTCCATTCGCCGGTTGGGCGAAGATAACCGCGTGCGGCAGGGGACATTCCGTAGGCTGATCCATGGCATTGGCGAGGATCAAGCTTGACGTATTGAGGCGCGCCATCGTCGAGCACCTGTAGCTCGCACATTCCGACGTAGGCCGTATCACCTTCGCCGGGATAGCGAATTGCCAGGCCGTTGTTTCCACCAGGGGGGAGTTTGAATTCGAGTCGAACGACGAAATCACCGTATTCGTCCCTTGTGTGAAGCACGCCACCCTTGCCAGTCTTGCACCGGATCGCACCGTTCACCACTTCGTAATTTTCAATGGCACCCGCCCACCCGTTCAAG
>JBAXBD010000966.1:0-2179 GCA_037142165.1 Schlesneria sp.
CTAAGAGGATGATGACGCCAATGAGTGTGAGCAACGACGGCAGTCTTGCCCGCTCCATGTACATGATCGCGAAGTAGCCAGCGACCAGGTACACAAAGAGAACCGGCCCCGCCGAGCCGAGTTGCGACAAAAAGAACAACAGAAATCCCGCACCTGGCCCAGAATTCATTTCGTATTCTCCCTGTCCGACTAATTACTTGTCTTTGGCGGAACGGTTTCAGCAGGCTTTACGACCTTGTTTCCATACACAAGGACGTTGTCAAAATTCCCCGTGTCATCGAACGAGCCGATGCCGATTTGCCCCCACTTAAAAGTTTGATCGACAGCCGTCATCGCCGGTTCGGTCATGTTGTCAAAGTAAACTTCGATTTTGCCGTTGTCGACATCACGTACAACACGAACGTGGTGCCATTCGTTATCCCATGGAGTTCCGTCCGTCGTCTTCGTCGAAATCTTCTTTCGCGGTTCGTTGTTAACAATAAATATCTGATTCGCGTGATCATCGGTTTTCTGTCCCAGGTGAACATAATACATATGTGCGGGGTCTTGATATCCGAAGAAAAGACATAGGGAACGGTGGGGGTAATCACGAGCGGTCGACTGAAGCTGAACGTCAAGGACGCAACTGCCGACAATCAGGTCCTTCGCTACGGACCGGTTGAACGGCGAGCGGACCGGCGTCTTGGTCTCGATGTGCTGATATTGGCTCCAAACCTTTTTGCCATCGACCTCGGTCAGTTTCCATGCCTTGGGTTCACTCGCTTCCCAACGATCCGCTGGATTGCCGGTTTCAAAGTTGTCCTGAAATACCAGCGGCAAGTTTAACAGTCGAGCAGGAGGCCCCTTTTCTTCCGCAGCGAGCGGGTTGAGAATCATGGAGACACCGCACAACAACAGGAAATGTGATCGTAAAGACCGGCACATATTTGGCCCCAGTTTGAGTAGTCGTGGAATAGACGGGAATGTCCAAAGAGTATTTCCTCACCGCAGGAATCGCAAATGATCAGGTCAATCCCCGCGATGAGCTATCGAAAATCACGCGAGGAATTGTGGAATTGTCCGAAGATTTCGGTCATGTCTTCCATCTTGTCGACGACCAGGTGAGTCACTCCGTTCTCCCGTTGCAGAATACCATGTGCAATCAGTGCCGACGCACGACGTGCGATTGATCGAAAACGCTCCCAGACATTCACGTGCACGACAAGATTGGTGGTTCCCGTTTCGTCTTCGAGCGTCATGAACGTGATCCCCTTTGCGGTGGATGGTCGTTGCCTGAGAAGGACAAGACCTGCAACCAGGTATTTACGCTCCGCCTCAAGCACCAGCAGATCAATGGAACGGACAACTCGACGTCGATCCAATTGGGGCCTGACGAAGCTGATGGGATGAGCACGTAGCGATAATCCGGATGTTTCATAATCTGCGACAACCTCTTGCACCGGTGTCATCGGCGGAAGAGCTGGATCGGGCTCGATGTCGTTGACTGATTCAAAAAGTGGTGCCTCTTCTCTCGCGGGCATCGCGTCCCATACTGCGGTTCGACGCGACGTTTCCAGGGAACGGAATGCATCCGCCTGGGCCAACAGCGTGATTTCGTGATGGCTCAAATCCGTACGCTTCACAAAATCAGCTTGAGATGTGAAGGGCTGAGATCCACGAGCAATCAGAATCGATTCGACCGACGCGTGTCGAAGGCCTCGAATCATGCGCATTCCTAATCGGAGTGCCAGCGGTGTTTGATTCAGATGGTCGGTAGACTCGTTGGAGTTCCGTGCGGAATCAGCGGTCGTCTCAGGATTCATTCGCTCAAGCGTGCAGTCCCAGTCGCTGGCATTGATGTCGATCGGGCGGACCACAACCTGCTTACGCCTCGCTTCTGAAACAAGCTGAGCCGGTGCGTAAAAACCGAGAGGCTGGCTATTGAGTAATGCGGCAGTGAATTCCGCAGGGTAATAGTGCTTGAGCCAGGCAGAACAATAGACTAACAGAGCAAAGCTGGCTGCATGGGATTCAGGGAAACCGTACTCTCCAAACCCCTGAATCTGCTCGTAAACCCGCTCGGCAAAATCCCGGTCATAACCTCGCTCATCCATTCCATCGAGTAACTTTTTTCGAAACGGTTCCATCACGCCCCGGCGTCGCCATGCTCCCATCGCTCGACGAAGCTGATCTGCTTCGC
>JBAXBD010000967.1:0-2175 GCA_037142165.1 Schlesneria sp.
GATCTCGCCGCCGTCTTCATCCGGTCGAGGATGGCGAGGCCTTCGGCGATCTTTCCGCCCAAGCTCGTCTTCAGCCGAGCCGATATCCAGCCCAGGGAGAACGCCGTCACCACAAAAGCCACCGTCGTCAGGCGTTCGTGGTACGCCGATGGCTCGAAGGGGTTTGATGTTTCTTCCTCCCGTTCCCGGCGATCGCGTTCTGGGCGAGAAGGGGTGCGTAAGCCGCCCGACTCTTCAACGATCACAGGCGGACCAATGGGCAGCTCTTTCACGGCTGGTTTTGCCGGATGATCCTTTTGCCAGATCAGCCACTTCAGCTTCACCAGGTCGATCGAGTTATCTTTTTCCGTCAAACACTTGACGAGAAACTC
Organism: Schlesneria sp.; assembly: GCA_037142165.1. GTDB lineage: Bacteria > Planctomycetota > Planctomycetia > Planctomycetales > Planctomycetaceae > Schlesneria. The sequence continues at coordinate 372 of JBAXBD010000967.1, forward strand.
CGGCTCCGCACCTGGGCAAGCCGCTTGAATCTCGTCCATCGTCAACGGTTGGGCCGCGATCGGCGGGAAGTCGACCGGCACGTTTGCCACCGGAGCCGTCGCGGGGGGCTGCTTCTGCACTGGCTTAACCGTCGGCTGAGTCTGAAACGGAGGCGGCACACCGATATCCCCATCGCTACGAATCCCGGCCACGCTCTGTCGCAGTTCCGGCGTATCGATCGACTGCACATAGGCAATGATCGCATCACGTAACTTGTCGCTCAGTTGCTTCCCGGTGAACTCACCGAAGAAGTACTTCACGATCGTCGAATGTTTGCCGAATCGACCATTCGCCGGAGGCTGCAAAACAATGAGCGGGACACCATACTTTTCGAGCGGCGTTTTAAGCCCTTCGATCCAGTCTTTATTGATCCGGTCATCCACGGATCGAGCCAGGTAGTGAGTCGTCGATCGCTGGGAATTCCCCGCATCAATCCAGGCTTTCATTTCCTGAGACGATTCCAGCACGGACTTCATTTTCTCGCATTTGGTTTCGCCAGGTCGATAGACCAGCGTGATATACCATTTGGAAGAATCATCGGCCGGCGGAGACAGAGCGGCAGCCATCAGCCCCGCTCTGACAGTCCCGGTCATTTCGACATGGTTCCCCCGCCGCTGAATTTCCCATTCAGCGATTTCAGGAACATCAGTGTTTTTTTGTTGAGCCCACAATGGGCAAGTCATCGCGATCAGCGAACAAAAAATTAAAAGTCTTTTCAATTTCATTTCGATCTTCCTTGAACGATCGGTTCCTCTTCTTGTGCCACTGCTTGAGAGTGTTCTCTCAAGCAGTGCTCTCGAACCATTCGAAGAACACTGCTTTCCCGATGACGGGCAAGCAGTGGCACAATGCAAAATCATTTCCACCACTTCTCGGTCACAGGTGCCGCTGAGGCTGGTTTTTCCAGAATCACACACCACGGCCCCGACTGTCTATGTAACTCCCGAAAGTCCGATTCAGAATACCTGTCGATCCGATCGGTAGAATTATTGTTGCAAACGAGCCATTGAGACCGCTCGTAGTCGTAACCGTACAAAGTCTGAAAATGCCGAGTCCCCGCTGCAAACGCCGCAAACCGTCGAGTCTTCACCGCCCAGCGCAACCAGGGGATCGTGTCGTCAACCGATTCACCGGTCACAGACCAAGCCCGGATACCTCGGCGATCGCAATACGATTCCACGCGTGAAGGGTTCGAGCCGCCCCGCTCGGCCGGGCCGTACTCCGTGTCCCAAAGCAACTGAGCGGCATTCGGATCGCACCCATTAAACCCACACATGCCGATGGAGCACTGCACGCAACTTCCATCCGGATTCCGGTAGAACGCCCGCGATTCAGGCGACAGCGACATCATGTGTAGAATGGGCTTTAGCCCGTTCACCTCCTGAGCAGCAGCACAAGCCGAGCCAAACGCCAGGCAAGCAATCAACACGGACACGTACGTCGAAGGCCCGCGAGGTGGAACGGTATCATGATCAGGATCATAGACCCGAGGGTATTGCGCTCGAATCCTGTTCGCCTTTTCGAACGCACGAGCCATCCGGCGGATGGCCATGCCGTTGAAGATCTGCTGCACAAATATCGCAACCAGCAAAAGGACTTCCATGTCCAGCTCCCTCGTTTTGTTTCGTTTCACCCTGGCGAGCCGGGGTTCGTCAGCCCCCGGACTCTTCGTCAATCACGCGACCTTCGGCAGGACATTTAACGACCCCCGTGCCTCGGTCGGAGTGATCGTCGTCCCTCCTGCCGTGATGATCTTCACCGCAA
>JBAXBD010000968.1:0-2171 GCA_037142165.1 Schlesneria sp.
ATATGATGCAAGAAGTGTTTTTGCGGTTCTATCTGTCTCAGGCTCGGTTTGATTCTACGGCGCTGGTCAGGCCGTGGTTACTTGGGATTGCCAGGAATCTGCTGCACGAGCATGTTCGGGACCTTAAACGGCGTAAAGAGGTAGCCTGGACAGAACTTTGCCTTGAACTGGAATCGGTGTTACCTCCCGACGCGTTGTGGTCGGATGCTGACGAAGTGATGCGGTATCTACCCAAGTGTCTGGAGGGACTCGGGCCAAGTGCTCGACAGGCGGTCGACCTGCATTATCGATCTCAACGAAAGCTGGCAGAGATTGGGCACGAGTTGCATCGCAGTGAAGGGGCTGTCAAGCTCCTATTGCATCGAGCTCGCCAGGCTTTGAAGGATTGTCTCCATATGAATACGACACGAACTGGCCCAGGAAAGGGCGACCAAGTATGAACGTTCCCGAATTTATGCATCTCAACGATGTCAAACAGTTAAAAGACGATTTTCACGCCGATATCTGGGTGAGGCGAGTCCAGATTAACGAACAGCAGACGGTTTCGTTTCGACGGCCTGATGGATTGGACAGCCAACTGAATCTCACACGACAGTTGCGGGAAGGCACCATGCTAAAGCTGGTTGGAAAAGGCGTTGGAGGCAGGGGAAACCTCGTTTTACAGGTTCGATTAATTGACTTTTGACGTGATTGATTTGTTTATGACATTTGTCAAATCCTGTTTCCGCAAGTGAGGCTGGAAAGAATTCGTTCGTCGTTTAATTCTTTGATTTTCGAATGACTTTATGACCGACCTTGAACTGATCGAACTGCTACAACAGAAATCTGCCGCAGAATTAACATCGGCTGAAGTCGATGCGATCCGGGCACGCTGGACTCAGTCACCCGAACTTCGTCAAGCACTGGTCGAGCACCTTCATCAGGAATCGCAATTGACGGGGGCTCTCAGCCCGGTCCACCTTGACGTGGATATGATCTTTAGACGGGCATTGGAACATCGGCAAGTTCAACGTGTTTCATCGCCTCGATGGAGGTGGCTGATTGGGCTGATCTGTGTGATCGCGGTAGGGGCTGGTCTGTTTGTGTTCGTTCCGAAGTCGCATGAACCGGAACAGATTGTCGATCAATCGCAGGAGGAGACCGTGCCGACGGTTGAATTCCCCGCCGATTCGTCAATGCCGAGTAATCCTGGAGAGCCGTCTGCCGAAACGTCACACAGAACTGCGATGGGCGAAACGCCTGTCAAACCAGAAACATTCAAACCGTCGACTGCCGTCGACTCATTGCTTAAACCAACGGTCGTTGATGTCGTAGCGAATGAACCTTGGTCGGCGTCACTGGCACGAGACGTTGCCCCATGGGGACCCGAAAGCCCGAATTTGACGGCCCCCTATAAATCAGCAGGGCACAATGAACTTCCTGAATCTGAGGGGAAACGCTGGCTCGCGCAAGTCGAAGGTTTTCCCTATGATTGGTCGACGGACAATATGGGCAATCCGGTTCGTCGGATTGCCAAGTTTCATGGCCTGGCGAAGCTTCGGGCTCCCTGGCTTGATGACGCGATACTTCGTGTGACGCCGTTTGATGTCACCGATATGACGTTTTATTTTTGGAATGGTCCAACCGGGATTGCACTTCGCTTTTATACACGTCGTGAACCTCATCTGTGGGCCGCGTTTGAGATTTCCCGAGAGAATTCCTCGCCAAAGCCAAGTCGATTCGGGCTATTAACGACAGACAGCGGAGCATATTTCCGGTCGACGCCAGGAACATTTGACGTTCGTCAGCAGAATGGTGAACTCGTACTGGCTCGGGGCGGAGTCATTCTGATGTCCGCACCATTTGATGGACCACCGAACGAAGTCTATGTGGAAGGTCAATTCCGCTTGCGTGGACTTTCGATGCATCGGAGCGTTGATTTTCCGAGTCGACCTGACAACCCGCACCCTTTGTTGGTCTCCAGTGCGGCTGCATCAATACCGTGGGCAATGTCAGCGGAGTCACCCGCAAGTTTAATCGCCAACAACGACGGATCTGTCTCGATGTCGGTGGATTCACGGGAGAAAACAGGGCTTGTCTGCTTTCCTTTCGGCTGGTTGTCAGCAATTGGACAATCGCAACGGTCGAACGGATTGTACGAAGTGGTTGTGTGCATTGAATCAGCCGAGCCC
>JBAXBD010000969.1:0-2165 GCA_037142165.1 Schlesneria sp.
CGATACGCCTATGGGCAAAAGATTGGTGGAACCGACTACTCAACTAAACCAGACGTCTGAGCCGGACGCACGTCGTGAAGACCGGATACCGCTTAATGCCTTTTTGAGCTATTCCCATGCAGATAAGAAGGCGAAGAATGTGTTCCAACAAAATCTCACAGTGATGGCTCAAAATAAGCTAATAACGTCATGGCACGATGGGTTGATTGAGCCAGGAATGCGCTGGCGGGAAGAAATTGAAGAAAATCTCGCGAAAATGGATGTGTTTATTGGGTTGCTAACTACGGCATTTCTCGCCTCAGACTTTATTAGGCAGGTGGAACTCAAAGTCGCACGTGAGAAGTTGCGAAAGGAAGGAAGGGATTTCCTGTTTGTATTGATTCTCGTCGATGACATTAGCCTGACGCATCTGGATTTAGCCGAGTATCAAATCTTGAAGCCGGGAGGCAAATCAGTCTGCGAGCACAAGAATCGAAAGACCGGTTTCAATGTCGCTCAAAAGGAGCTGGAAGAACTATTTGTCAACCGGCAAATGGCCAAGCGGCCACAGATGCGCGAGGAGCAATTGCGGTCGTCTCTCGCCGCACCTAAGGAAGAGACAAAGGGTATTACGATCATTACTGTCAGCGGAAGCTACGTGGCCGGGAACTACATTAACAAAGGGACGAGCATGAACGACGACCACAGTGTCAATATCGGCGGCAATGTCATCAACAGCCAAGTTGGCGGCACTCTGACGAACTGCACAAACATGGTCCAGCAGCAAGCGCCCGGACGACGAAAAGACCTCTTGGAGTTACTGACGCGCGATGTCACGAAATTGATCGAAACGCTGCCAGTCGAAAAGAAGAAAGAAGCTTCAGACGTTGCCGAGAATCTGGAAACACTCGTAAAGCAAGCATCGAAAACAGAGCCCAATCGCGAGTGGTATACGCTCTCCGCAAAGGGACTTTTGGAAGCTTCAAAATGGGCGAAAGACTTCACGGGCAACATAGGTGGAACGCTCGTGAATCTTGGCAAACTGTTCTGGCCAGATTTTCAGATTTAGGGCGTAGGCGGCGTGATTCGGGAGACAATAGTATTTTGTTTTTTCGGGTTGGACCGTGACGAATCATCAAGGGAGCGAACGCTTTGTCATGTGTTCCATCGACCGGCGATGCCGGAACAAGATGGTTTCCGGACGATCGGGTTACGTTCGCTGGCAACGAACATTTTGACATCGTTTTTGGGCTGTGGTATCGTCGAATTGGCAAAGCCAAAGCTTGCCACCCGGTGATGTGGCGTGGTACGAAAATGCCGGTCGCTGGCGAAGCCAATTGAGGTCTGGAACTGCTCATGCAAAAGCCGACAATTCGTGACCGAGGCCGGGGACCGGCGATTGAAGGGACGCGGATTACCGTCTAAGACGTGATGGACTACTATCTTGATGGTTGGCCAGCGTCTCGAATCGCTGTTCGATTGGCTCAAGGAACGCCAGAGATTGAAGCGGCGATCGAGTACATTGAGGCTCATCGGACTGAAGTCGAAGCTGACTATCGCCAGATCGTGGCACGGGCGGAACGTGGGAACTCGCCAGAGGTGCAGGCCATGATCGACGCCAACCGGGCGCACGTTGAAGCGAGAAAGGCAGAAATCCGCCAGCGAGCGAACGAAGCGCGAAGTCAGCCAAGGGCACCGGGATGGAAACGTCTTTGAGACATGGGGGATTTGCTATGTTCCGAACCCCTGCTCACCTGGACGTACATAAAAAAAGAGACAATGCGTCGGGGCCAGCCGAAGCTCTCCCCTCGGCCGAGTCTCCAGATTCAATATCGGCTTTCCATGTGAGGAAGTCAACGGAAACATATTCATCGTCGAATGGCGCGTTGTGCTTGGTCTCTCGACCTCGCACGGGATGCCGACTGGACGTCCTCTTTTCGTACTGATTGTTATAGAGGGGAAATGTTGACGAGATTGATCGCGTATAAGCTTTTAAAAGACTGCACATTTTTTTGATTTTGTTGACGTGATACTCGACTGCGTCGACGCTGTTTTTGCGTATCTTCGGGACGGATTGCGACGACAAAACAAGGATGAAGGCGGAAGGATGAAGGATGAAAGGTGAGGGATTTCGGAACTTTTCGTTCCTGTCGAAGACTCGAAGAGCCTGCATGCCCGTCTTCGTT
>JBAXBD010000970.1:0-2161 GCA_037142165.1 Schlesneria sp.
TTTTGCCAAATGCAGTGTACAGCATCCTTTTGATGTTTGGGATTCGATGTGCGATACGCTGATCGGGAACGTTCTCGGCGGAGCGAGAATGCTAGTTTCGTCTCACGCGAAGCTTTCCTGGATTCCTCACGTCATCGTTAGAACGGGCAGTGTTCCCGAGGTTGAAACAAAGATCGAGATGAAAGCTTCATTTCACAGCAAATTCCTTACGTGCGTACGACTCAAGAAATCCGCAGGTCTTGCAGCGATATGTACCAACCGGGATCTGGTCGCAGGACTTCGGCAGTGTGATCGCGTTGTTCGCTTGAAGGGAGTACCACCAATGCTTCTTTGGTTTTCCCCTCGCCCATAGACTCGCAAGGACCGCTATGTGACTGTGGTCAATCAAATAACCAGATTCCATTTCACCCTGACACTTAGGACAGGTCATTTCAGCTTGGTTCATCGGAGATTCCTTCAGGGCCATTCGTCCAAATTCGATTCCCCGGATAACGTAACAATGGTCAAATTGGATCAAATACTTGTCTGCAAATAGCAATCATCCTGCATCATTCGTCTCTTTTCTCGATCCCGGTACCGCGACGAATGGCCAGCTTGCCGAACTTCTCGGTGATTTGATCTGCCACTCGATCGAGCTCCTGTTGACGCGCCTGGTCGGGCTGATCGAAAAGCGTCTGCTGTGATTTTCCAGAACCATCCAGTTTGCTGACGCCAAACCCGAGCAGCCGGATCGGCTGATGACGCGGTGGAAGTCGCTTCGTCAGCAGTTCCACACCCGCTTCGAGCAGTTCCTGCGTAATGCTGGTCGGCTTCGCCAATGTCATTGATCGAGTGATCGTCTGAAAGTCAGCGAACCGCACTTTCAACTCGACCGTGCGGCCCTTGATGTCGTGCCGGCGCAGGCGGCGGGCGACCTGCTCAACCAGTTCCACCAACCAGGCTCGCAGTACGTCGATGTCGGCAATATCTTCGGCGAACGTCGTTTCATTGGAAATCGACTTCGCCTCGCGATCGGGAACAACCCGCCGATTATCGATCCCGTGGGCAAGCTTCCAGTAGTGCTCGCCAGATGCCCCGAACAATTCGTTGAGCGTCGCAAGCGGCATTTGCCTGAGTTGTCCGATCGTGCGAATCTGCAGTCGCTCAAAGACAGCGCCGGTCACCTTTCCGACACCCCACAGTTTTCCGACCGGCAGCGGATCGAGAAACGCCTGTATTTCATCTGATTCAACAACTACGAACCCATCCGGCTTCTTCAGGGCACTGGCGATCTTGGCAACAAATTTGTTAGTGGCCACGCCGACGGAGGCGGTCAGTTTCAGTTCCGCCCGGATTCGCTGTTTGATCTGCTGCCCAATTTCGGCCGAGCTTCCAAACAGCGATTCACTCCCCGTGACATCGAGAAAGGCTTCGTCGAGCGAAAGGGGTTCAACCAGCGGAGTGAACTGCTCGAAAATGTCTCGAATCTGCCGTGAGACCGAAGCGTAGTAATCGATCCGTGGCTTAATGACGACAGCATGAGGACAAAGTCGTCTGGCACGACCCGACGCCATCGCACTATGAACGCCAAACTTACGAGCCTCATAATTCGCCGCCGCCACAACCCCACGAGTTTCCACAGAACCACCAACGATCACCGGCTTACCAACAAGCGACGGATTCTCCCGTTCCTCAACCGAGGCATAGAAAGCGTCCATGTCGACGTGAAGGATCATGCTCGTTGAATCGCGAAAGGTTTTGATGGAAGGCGATCGACTCCAGTCAAATCGTACAACGAATATGTCGTTTCAAAAAAGGGGACTGGCTCCGTCGTCGGTGCCTGTCCCCTTTTTCGAGACGACTGGGGCGGTGAATGGCTTCAGATCGGTGCGTCACTCAGTCTTCAATTCTTTATTCTTGTTGACGCTCTTCTCTTCTTGATCGTAGTTCTTCCACCAGTCCGGTCCTTCCGCTTCGATCTCGGTGTTGAGCTTGACGAGGGCGGTTTTCATTTCTTCAACCCTGTGCCCTTGATGAAGGTGGTGGAAGTGGTGTCGGGTTTGAAAACCAGCCCTGCGGTGTGCACCCAACTCGATGCGTTCACCCGCGAAATGGGGCACACGCCGGTGCGCACCCGCGACACCCCGGGCTTCATCGTCAACCATGCCGGGCGCGGCTATGG
>JBAXBD010000971.1:0-2159 GCA_037142165.1 Schlesneria sp.
CGTCTGGACGGGTGAGATGGGAAGGACACCTCGCGTCGGCCAAGGGGTGGTCGGCGGTGCTGGTGCAGGGGTTGACGGCCGCGATCACTGGCCCAGTTGCTTTACATCGATTCTTGCTGGAGGAGGAATTCAAGGAGGCATCGTACATGGGTCCAGCGACAAATTTGCCGCTTACCCTGCGTCATTGCCGACATCTCCGCAAGATCTTGCCGCGACGATCTACCACTGTCTTGGTATCGATCCGCACACACAGCTCCACGACAACCTCGGTCGACCGCTCACAATCTGTGAAGGGACGCCAATTTCGCCGATTCTCGTCGGGTAGTCTGCCGTCCCTCCTCTTCAACACAATTTCCTGTGTATGCGGGTAATACGAGATTGAACAGGAGGCCATGGGGATCGCAGCACTGGCTTGGCGCGCAACCCACGTTAAGAAGAAGAGGGTAACCACGAATCACACGAATCTGATGAATTAGATAATTACGTGGTTCGTTAACCCATCTGTTACGCACGGGTTTCTTTCACTCGGTACACTTACTCTGCGGTTTGACGTCATTGCTCATGATTCTGATTTTTGCAATTCGTCAGATTCGTGGTCAAATCTCTCTTTTTCGACTTCAAATTGATCAAAACATCACACAATGGCCAGATTGATGTTATTTCTGAGCCAGTGGCAGTTGATAACAGGCTGCTTCTTGTGAGTTGCGGACGTAAAGACGATCACCGATCAGGACCGGGTGATTCCATGTCTTTCCAGAGATGGCCTGGAATCGACTCAGTTCAGCCAACGACTTTGGATCGGCTTTCAGCAGGACGACTTCGCCTTGTTCACCCATTACGATCAAGAGGCCAGACTCCGATTGCAGCAGCACTTGTCCTTTTCCATACCGGCCACCTTTCCACGCTCGCTGTCCTGTTTCCAGGTCGATGCAACTGAAGATGGCCGAATCGAAACCATATGCATGTCCTTCGAAAACGACCATGTCATTGAAGTCCGGTTTGAGGTTTCGGGATGTCCAGACTTCTTCCGCTTTCCAAGCGTCATCAGCGTGAGAAATACGAATCCGGCGAGTCCCTGATCCCATCCCAGTCGGGACTAACATCGAATCATTCCCGATCAGTTGCGGCTGACAAGCACGATATCCCTCAAACGGCCATTCATAGAACAAGCGAGATTTTCCTGACGCCGGATCGAGAAAATCGATCCCCTTGTTCGTCAACATCAGTACGAATCGCTCCTGATCAATCGTGGCCAGTTCCGGGGAGGAGTAACTATCTTCACTTGCGGCGGCGGACCATTGAATTTGTCCGTCCGCTGTGTTGAAGGCCACGATTCCTTTGTCACCAGATCCAGCGGCATGGACGATAACGAGTGAATCGACCACGAGCGGTGACGACGAAAATCCCCATATCGGCGGCTGTCGGCCAGCGACTTCTCGGAGGTCTTGCTTCCAGACAATTTCACCCGTGATCGGATCGAGTCGAAGCAGAAGACCCGTGGCCCCCATCACGTAGAGTGCTCCATCGTCAAGCGTTGGAGTTGCACGGGGTCCGCGACCACCGAGAGGGTCATCAAACCTCGATTCGAACTGCCGGGTCCAGATCTCCAGTCCCGAATTCTCCGCGTAGCAAACGACCGTTTCGAACGCACCTCGCTGCTCTTGAGTGAACAGCATCTGACCGGCGACCGCGAATGACGACCAGCCTGGCCCGACCGGGATTTTCCAGACGAGTTTTGGCGGAGTGGTTGTCCAGTCCGTGGCAGGGATCGGGCCATGCTGAACTCCATCACGATCGGGGCCGCGGAATCCCGGCCATTCTGGATGAGCCAATGCGTCTGCAAAATCATTGGTTGTCGTCTTTACTTTCCGGGATTGCGAATCAGCACTCACAAGATCTTCTGAAGATTTCGACCAGCGGGGGTGAAGCCCGATTGCAAAATTGCCCCACATTCCATCGGTCCGAAATAGTGTCGAAACACCGAACCCCGCAGCCGCTATCAGCAGAGCGAAGATAGTCCGCCTGAACGAGAGAAGTTGGTGGCACAGGATCGCTCCCATCGCGAAAGCAGCCATACCGGAGGGAATCGTCAAGACGGGGACCGCTGGTCCCCTCATCGTGGGATCCAACAGAGCCAGCGTGACCGCGAAGGAGGCAGC
>JBAXBD010000972.1:0-2154 GCA_037142165.1 Schlesneria sp.
GATTGGAACAGTCGACAACCGAGACTGTCTCGCGTTACAAGGCAACGCGCTTTGCAGGAGCAGTTTGGGATCTATGCAGCGGGATTGGCAGCGACGCATTCTCATTAGCCTCACATTGCGATGTCACTGCCGTCGACATAAATCCAGCCGCAGGGTTGCGAACGCTGTGGAATGCCGAGGTCTACGGTGCTGCGGATCGGGTAAGAACGATTTCTGCCGATGTTCGAGAACTTAAGGACCTGGATGGGCTGGTTCATATCGACCCTGATCGACGGCCCGGTTCGGGGGGGCGAGTTTCGCGGATTGAAGACTATGTCCCTGGTCTGGAATTTTTGCAGGAACTGATGACGCGCTGTCGTGGTGGGGCTATTAAGGTCAGCCCAGCCAGCAACTTTGGCGGGAAGTTTCCGGACGCAGAAATCGAACTGATCAGTCTGAACGGAGAATGTAAAGAAGCAACAGTCTGGTTCGGCGAACTCGCCCGTGACACACTTTTTCGCGCAACGGTATTGCCGGAGGGAGAAAGTATTGCAGGGCATCCGCTGGAGGTTGCCGTTCCGGTCGTGCCACTTGGCCGCTTTCTCTATGATCCCGATCCGGCCGTTGTACGAGCCGGTTTGGTTGATGTGATGGCGGATCGACTGGGTCTTAGCCGTCTCGATAGTGCCGAAGAATATTTGACATCAGATCAGCAGGTTCATTCTCCGTTTGTTCAGACATTTGAGGTCCTGGGAAACCTTCCCAACAATGAACGAGACTTGAAGGGGTGGCTGCGAACATCCGGATTCGGTCCACTCGAAATCAAATGCCGGCATATTCCTGTACAGGCTGATTTGTTACGTCGGCGACTGCCGCTGAGCGGAAGCGATCCCGGTGTCGTGGTCTTCGCTCGACTTGACGGGAAGGCGAGGATTATTGTTGCGCGACGAATTGTAATATGAGATGACGTAAAACATTGGTGCGAAGAAAGAGGGGGACGGGCGTTCAAATTTCAAAATTGGCCGATACAACGTATCTATTTCGGCAAACGACAAGACCGGCCAACTTTGAAATTTGAACACCCGACCCCAGTACAGTCAGCAAGGAATCTGCAGATGTCTTTTCCAATCCAAAAGAGATCGTATTCTCCTTTCCATTGCGCGGTGCTTATGCTCGGTCTCTACTGTTTGCCCTTTCTCCATGAAGGGGTCATCGCAGCAGATAAATCTCCGACCTATGACAGAGATGTCCGTCCGATTCTGTCACAATTTTGCTTCAAGTGTCACGGACCCGATGATGGGCAGCGTCAGGCCGGGTTGAGGCTCGATACAAAAGAGGGTGCCACTTCAATTGTTGATTCCGGTCACCAGGCGATCGTGCCGGGCAATATCGATCAGAGTGAGCTTATTCGTCGAATTCTGTCAGAGGATGCTGACGTTCGAATGCCCCCTCCGTCGACGAAGTTCATAATGACGGACGCTCAAAAAACGACGTTGAAACAATGGGTCGCCTCGGGTGCGGCTTACACTGCACATTGGGCATTTATTCCACCGAAGCGACCTGACATTCCCGTAGTGTCTGGCAATAACATGTCATCAGCACTGCTTTCGCCGATTGACGCCTTCATACTGAGCCGACTGAACGCCGAGACGCTGAAGCCATCGCCGCCAGCAGATCGTTACACGCTGATCCGTCGAGCGTCACTCGATCTGATCGGTTTACCCTCTAGCCCCGAAGAGGCTGACGAATTCGTCAGTGACGCTTCTCCGGATGCCTACGAAAAGTTGCTCGATCGATTGCTGGCTTCTCCGCACTACGGCGAACGCTGGGGTCGAAAGTGGCTCGACCTGGCTCGTTACGCGGATACGAACGGCTATGAGAAAGATCGAAAGCGAACAATGTGGCCTTACCGCGATTGGGTCATTAACGCGATCAACGCCGATATTCCGTACGATCAGTTTACGATCGAGCAACTGGCCGGAGACATGCTTCCCGATGCGTCCGTCGATCAACGCATCGCCACCGGGTTTCATCGAAATACGATGCTCAATGAAGAAGGGGGGATTGACCCGCTTGAGTTCCGCTTCTATGCGATGACCGATCGCGTGAGCTCGACCGCCACGACGTGGTTGGGGCTGACGCTTGGCTGCGCCCAGTGCCACACTCACAAATATG
>JBAXBD010000973.1:0-2141 GCA_037142165.1 Schlesneria sp.
CGATCGAAGAAAAGAAGCCAGCCAATCGAATTCCCTACCTCGCTTCTGCGGCAGCGGTCGGCTTCTCAACGTTACTCAGTTTCAGTCTCTGTCGCATATTCGCGGCAACCAATCTCGAATTCGCGTCGACCAATCTCGCCATGGTTTATCTGGCGTGCGTGGTCGCGGTCTCGCTGATCTGGGGGCGGGGTCCCTCGGTACTGGCGACGGTTCTTGGAGTGGCCGCGTTCGATTTCTTTTTCATCCCCCCTTATGGCAGTTTCGCCGTTTCGGATACGCAATATGTTTTTACCTTTTCTGTCATGCTTGTCACCGGACTGGTGATCAGCGAACTGGCGTCACGCGTCCATTTGCAGACGAATGCACTGCGCGAAAGAGAACGACGGACAGCAGCTCTTTTTGCACTCAGTAAAGAACTGACCCGGCTCCCCACACAGGCGACGGTCGCGCAGGCAACGCGGCGAATCCTTCTTGAGACGCTGGATGTCCGTTGCTGGATCGTTGTCCGGAACGAAGACGGAACATTGACGCACGCCGATGCTGCAGCAGATGGTGCCCCTCCGCAGAAGCACGAAGGGGTGATTCGATGGGTATTTGATCATCAGCGCGCCGCCGGTCATGGGACCGATACGCTTCCGGGGACCGAGGGAACTTACTTGCCCTTGTTGGGAGCCGATGGGCTGGTCGGTGTGATCGGAGTTCAGCCGGTGGCTCCCAAATCGCATCTGACAATCTCGCAAATGAAATTGTTTGAGGCATTCGCAGGTCAGGTGGCGATTGCCTTTGAACGATGTCATCTCGCGGTTCAAGCCGAACACGTTCGGCTGCAAATGGAAACAGAACGGCTGAGAAATACGTTATTAAGTGCCGTCTCACACGATTTGCGAACGCCTCTGACGGGCATTACAGGAGCCGCAAGCCTGTTGGTCGAAGAGGACGAACAACTGACACCAGCATCACGCCGCGATCTGGCGAATTCGATTCTCGATGAATCCGATCGACTGAATCGACTCGTAGCCAATCTTCTCGATATGACGCGGCTCGAAGCGGGGGCCATCCAACTGCAACCTGTATTGCAACCGATCGACGAAGTCGTCGAAGTCGTTCTCAATCGTCTGGAAAGACAACTGCGTCATCACACGGTGAAAACCAACCTTCCCGCCAATTTACCGCCGGTGACAATCGACGGATTATTGATCCAGCAGGTCCTCGTCAATCTGATCGACAACGCAGTGAAATTCTCTCCGCCCGAGGCACCGATTGAGGTCTCCGCGGTTGTGAACAAGAACGAACTTGTGGTCGATGTTGCTGATCGTGGTCCCGGTATTCCGCCGGGTGAATCCGAACGGATCTTCGACAAATTCTACCGCGTCGCCGGACACTCGACGACCGGTACAGGAATCGGCCTGTCGATCTGTCGCGGGATCATTGAACTGCACCATGGTAAAATCAGTAATGAAAATCGATCCGGGGGTGGTGCGGTGTTTCGATTCTCCCTACCACTAAACTAAGGTCATTGGGCAATGGACGGACATGTCAACTCAAGATGCGGCAAAGATTCTGGTGATCGAAGACGAGTCACCGATTCGAAAGTTCATCCGACTGTCATTGGAATCTCACGGTTACGATGTCAGTGAAGTCAGTACTGCGGCGGCGGGAATCGGCCATGCCATGGCGGAACCACCTGATGCCGTGATTCTGGATCTGGGTCTGCCAGATCAGGACGGCCTTGAAGTCATCACTCGAATCAGGGAATGGTCTCGCGTACCGATTATCGTAGTCTCAGCGCGAGGGCGCGAAGCGGATAAAGTCGTGGCGTTGGACTCGGGAGCCGACGACTATCTCACAAAGCCGTTCAGTGTCGGGGAACTGCTTGCCCGACTTCGCGTGGCGTTAAGACATTCTGCATCGATCGCCACCTCGACCGCAGATTCCGTATTTCGGGTTGGTGAGCTCTGCGTCGATCTATGTCGGCGTGAGGTGACAATCGGCGACGAATCGATCCATCTCACTCCAACCGAATATCGACTGCTGCTGGTTCTGGTCAGTCACGCGGGAAAAGTTGTGACCCACCGGCAACTGCTGAAAGAAGTCTGGGGGCCAGACAGTGTCTACGAGAATCAGTACCTTCGCGTCTATAT
>JBAXBD010000974.1:0-2140 GCA_037142165.1 Schlesneria sp.
TTCCCGTCCTGCTTGCGATCAATTGACGCATTGGCGTTTCCATGAGACAGCCGATAACCTAATCTTTCCCGAGAAACTGTTTGGGACAGTCAAGTTCTGTCAAAATCGGATGGAATGCAGACAGTATTGTCCCTCGATTCATGGAATTGGGTTGGTGTTTTTCGGTGACGCTCGGTTAACCTTAGCGGATCGGCTGCGGTTAATCAGGAAACCCGTTGGGTGAAAAAGCGAGATCCGATCCGAAGTCACGGTGTGAAATGATCCAACAGAGTGCAGGCGATTCGGTAATGCAGGGTGTTCCGGTATTGACGGCGGTAGAACTGGCAATCGGAAATGAACTGCTGGAGACCGAGCAGGTTCTGGCTAAAGAGCTGCAAAGCGACAATCCATACGTAAGTGATATTCTGCAGCATTCCACACGTTTTCGTGGTAAACGATTGCGACCCATGCTGTTGTTGTTGACCGCGAAGGCTTCGGGGGGAATTCGTCAGGACCACAAAGTTCTCGCGGCTGTTGTGGAAATGATTCACTTGGCGACTCTCGTTCATGACGATGTTCTGGACGATGCTGAGACCCGTCGTCATGTCGCGACGGTGAACGCTCGTTGGAACAACGAAACGAGCGTATTGTTTGGTGACTATTTATTCACTCATTCTTTCCATCTGGCCAGCAGCCTCGAAACCACATATGCCTGTCGACGGATTGGTCGAGCCACGAATATCGTTTGCGAAGGCGAACTGTCTCAGATTAAAGAACGTGGAAATCTTGATCTTTGTGAAGAGACTTATTTCAAAATTATTGACGGAAAGACGGCCGAATTGACGGCGCTTTGCGGCCACCTGGGTGCACTTTATGCTCAGGCAGAACCGGCGATTGTCACCGCAATGGAACAATATGGTCGCTCGCTGGGGCTTGCCTTCCAGATTGCAGACGACGTGCTCGACCTGATGGGTAATGAAGGCAAGACCGGAAAGTCACTTGGCAGCGATCTTCAAAAGCAGAAGCTGACACTGCCATTGATTCGTTTGCTGAACACCGCATCGGATGCTGACGCGGCGGAGATTCGACAATTCCTCGCCCATCCCGACGAGACAACCCGCAAGCGACTGGCCCCCTACTTCGAACGTAGCGACGCGTTCCAGTACACGCATCAAAAGGCGAAGAGTCTGGCAAGTGATGCGAGGCGACAGCTTGAACTGCTGCCAATGACCCCTGCCCGGCGGATTCTTGCCGAGATTGCAGAATTCGCGGTCCAACGATCGTTCTGATGACATCGTTGGCGCGAACGTCGAAACTTGCAGTGCTATGGTCTTGGAAGATTCTCCAAGGCCGTGCCGTGAAGATCGGATTACGTTTACGAAGAGCACGGCTTAACCGAAGACGTTAAAACCCTGGCACCTATTTCAACCCACGTTCCGGTCGTTACATCAGGTCTGCAGGGCGTGTACCGGGTTCAGATAATTCCGACGCCAAATTTTTCTTCGTCGTCATGCCCATTCCGTTGCGCGACTGCAAAGGAATTCGGTGAGCCATCAGACACGTTGACATGCGGGGTTGGATGACAGATTTCGGGCCCGTCATGACGATGATGTCCGCCTGAATTTCGTTGCAAACGGGTCAAGTCCGTTCCCGAAAGTTCTTCGTCGCATAACTGGGCAAAATTGTCTTCGCCGTAGTCATCGTAAATGCAAACGTACCCGGGTTGTTTCGACCGTTCCAATTCACTGACGTAAGCAATCAAAACCTGTTCCTGGATCGTCTCGCGGCACTCGGAGTTGATCGGATGAGCAATATCGGCATAAAGTTTGGCTCGTCCATCGTCGGACTTCATTGCTCGATCCTGATGGAGACGGACGCCACATTCGTTGCAGAACTGAGCCCGCAAATGATTCTTCGCCGAGCAACGAGGACAATGATCGGTCAGCTTGCGGCTGGGCATGGCGACGAACGAGCCTTTTGATCCTTGAATGATCTTCAGGTCGCGAATAACGAAACTGCCGTCGAACGTCAGCGAACAAAATGCCTGCAGCCGTTCATTAGGGTCACTCATCAGCTTGATGCGAATCTCGGTGATTTCCACGGACGTTCTCCTTAACACTCTACGAACAGCTCCTTGCGACATGCACCCAGGGAACACCAG
>JBAXBD010000975.1:0-2130 GCA_037142165.1 Schlesneria sp.
GTGTTGTATATCGCGGTCGTGGCCGTCCTGACTGGAATGGTCAAGTATGACGAGATCAATGTTGACGCGGGGATCTCATCAGCATTCCATAAAGTAGGATTGCCTTGGGCCGAAATGATTATTGCCAGTGCTGCTGTCGCTGGAATGACATCAGTTCTACTGGTCATGATGCTCAGTGCCCCTCGCGTCTTCCTGGCGATGGCTCGCGACGGCCTGGTCCCTAAGGCATTCTTCGCTGACGTCCACCCTGTCTTTCAAACACCCTGGAAAAGCACCATCGGCATCGGCCTTTTTGTCGGTTTTCTGGCGGGCTTTTTGCCACTTGACGCTTTACTGCATCTGACCAACATTGGCACGTTGTTCGCTTTCGTGATTGTCTGTGCCGCAGTACTCATTATGCGATACACCAACCCTGAGGCGGTCCGTCCTTTCCGCTGCCCGCTGGTCCCCATCGTCCCCATCCTTGGCATCGTATCGTGCCTGATGCTGATGCTCTCGTTACCCGCCGCAAACTGGTGGCGCCTGATCGCCTGGATGGGGATTGGCCTTGTTATCTACTTCGCCTACGGTCAGAAGCACAGCGTCCTGAGACACAATGCAACGACGACAACAGAGGCGTGAAACACCGCAGAGCAAATGAATTTATCGTTCACCCGTCAGTGACGTTCAAAGTCGTGTTGGTCCGCGAATTCAATTTTCTGATTAGCGAAGATTAGTGCAGATTAGTGTTCGAAAAAACTTCTTGTCTTTTGAATTGTTCCCGCAACATTCCAAGATGGTCTCCTTCTCCGCAAAAAAGTTCCGGGGCACTTCTCCAAAAGAGAAATGCCCCGGCTGATGTTCTTGCGGTCCTGAACAAAAAAGGTCATCAAACCCCGGGAGGGGCTTTCTCCACGCCCTGATCACTGACCGCCTTATTCAACGCTTTCAGGTATGCCAGAGCACTCGCTTCGATGACATCTGTACTGACCGCTTTTCCGTGATACCGGCGACCCTGGTAATCGATCGCCACCGACGCCTCACCCTGAGCATCTTCACCGCCCGAGACGGCACGGACCTGATAGTCCTTCAATTCTGCGGTGACGCCCACAATCCGTTCCATCGCTTTGCAAACGGCGTCGACCGGCCCATCTCCAATCGCCGCGTCTCGGAATGTTTTCGGAGACTGATCCGCCCCACCATTAAGATCCGTAGTCGACTGTCCGTTCGCCAATTCATCCTGCAACTCAACCGTCGCCGTCGGAATCGTTCCCGTCCCCGCCGCAATATGAAAGCGAACGAGCTTCCAGCGATCCATCGTGACATTCATCCGATTCTCGATCAGTGCCACAATGTCGGCGTCGTAGATATTCTTCTTCTTGTCGGCAAGTGCGATAAAGTCTTTATAAACCGTCTCGAGCTGGGCTTCTTCGAGCTGGTATCCCAACTGAAGGACGTGAGACCGAATCGCGGCACGACCACTGTGTTTCCCCAGGACGAGATTCACTCCGACATACCCGACATCTTCCGCACGCATGATCTCATATGTGGTTCGTTCCTTCAGAATCCCATCCTGATGGATCCCCGCTTCGTGTGCGAAGGCGTTCTGCCCGACAATCGCTTTGTTCCGTTGAACAAGCATCCCTGTGATGCTCGAAACCAGCCGGCTGGCACTGCAAAGCTTCGGCGTATTGATCCGAGTCTCAACCCCGTAGTAGTCCTTACGAGTCTTGAGCGCCATCACGATTTCTTCGAGTGCCGCGTTCCCCGCTCGTTCGCCCAAGCCATTAATCGTGCATTCGACCTGTCGTGCCCCTGCTTCGACCGCAGCAAGGCTGTTCGCGACGGCCAGACCGAGATCGTTATGACAGTGAGTACTGATCACCGCTTTATGAATGTTTGAGACATGCTGTTTGAGGTGCGAAATCACCTTGAAATAGTGATTTGGAGTGGCATATCCGACCGTGTCAGGAATATTGACCGTCGTCGCCCCGGCCTCAATCGCCTTCTCAACAACTTCAGTGAGAAAGTCGAGTTCCGTCCGAGCGGCATCCTCGGGTGAGAATTCAATGTCATCGCAGAACGTCTTCGCAAACTGATCGTGCTCGACAGCCGCTTTGACGATTTCCCGTTCGGCCATCTTGAGTTTAA
>JBAXBD010000976.1:0-2127 GCA_037142165.1 Schlesneria sp.
CGCCCAATCGTCTCGCACACGCAAGCATTCGGGACCTGGTGTCGAGTTGCGGCGTCGAGCTTTGGCGGACCTGCTGGCCAAATTGCAGTCATGCACCGAATCATTGTCGAAGAGAAAAAGTGGATCAGCGATGAACGTTTTCTGCATGCTCTCAATTTCTGCATGCTGCTTCCCGGCCCCGAGGCACAACAGCTTGCAACGTACATCGGCTGGCTGATGCACGGGACGAGGGGTGCCTTAATCGCAGGCGGACTTTTCATCCTGCCTGGAGCCGTCTCCATTCTCGCCTTGAGCATTCTTTACACCTACAACGAGCAATCCAGTCTCATTCAAGCCCTCTTCTTCGGACTGAAACCAGCGATCATGGCCATCGTTCTCGAAGCGGTGTTTCGTATTGGCAAACGAGTTCTCAAAAACGGCATGATGATCCTGCTGGCCGTGGCATCTTTCGTCGCCATTTTTCTTTTTGATATTCCGTTCCCATTACTCATCTTATTAGCAGGGATGATCGGATTGATTGGCGGAAGATTCTGGCCTGAATATTTTTTCGTCCTTAAAGGACAGAAACTGGAAGTATCGTCGAACAGTGATTCGTCGCAATCTGATCAATCGATCTGCGAGAGAGGACAGAAGCCTTCGCTCTCGCGAAGCGTGATCGTAAGTACCGTTTGTTTGATTCTCTGGTTCGGACCATTGGTTGTCATCTGGTTGACGCTTGGCCCGACTTCGGTCTTTTTCCAGGAAGGGGCTTTTTTCAGCAAAGCGGCGGTGGTGACTTTTGGCGGCGCCTATTCCGTTCTGGCTTATATCGCTCAGCAAGCGGTCGAAAACTATGGGTGGCTGAAACCAGGAGAAATGCTTGATGGACTTGGTCTGGCCGAAACGACACCGGGGCCGCTGATCATGGTCGTCCAGTTTGTCGGATTCCTGGGGGCATACCGTAACCCGGGACCATTCAGCCCGCTGATTGCAGGAATCCTTGGATCAGCCATCACGACGTGGGTCACGTTCGTCCCCTGCTTCTTCTGGATTCTCCTCGGTGCCCCCTACGTCGAACGATTGCGAGATAACAAACTAATCAGGTCGGCACTGTCGGCCATCACGGCTGCGGTCGTCGGGGTGATCTTGAATCTCGCCATCTGGTTTTCACTGCATACTCTTTTCCGCGAAGTGACAACCCTGAGACTGTACGGGATGCGTCTTCAAATACCGCACCTGACAACACTGAATGTTGCGGAGGCTGTCGTCGCAATCCTCGCCTGTCTGATCACGTTCTATTGGAAAAAAGGAATGCTGTTGACACTGACAATTTCAACTAGCGCCGGCGCTACGTGGTTCCTGTCGAGGGCCTGGTTGCACTTCTGACAAGCACGAATCCGTGAAGGTTGTTGTTCGATTCCTTCGTCTGGTCAATAACAATTGTCTTAACGTTCGCCAAGTTGTCGCTGCCCCAGGTTCCGCTTCACGGCCCAATTCTGAAGGGCCAGAAAAGTCATCAAAGCAGGAGGGATGACGATTAAAAGAATCGACTCTCGTGAGGAAAGAAATCCTCGACGATACAGCACAACGCTCATGACAGCGCAAACCACCGCTAATGTGAAAAACAGTCGTTGGAGTCCAACGTAGGGATCGATTTTTTCTCGATGCTGCCAGAGGTAACAGCCAATCGCGTTAGTAATCGCGAAACCGCCAAGGCAAACCAAACCCGAGATTGCGTCAGCGAACATCAAACTTAGTCCGCAGAACAGCATCCAGACTGAACCACCAACTTGGCTGCCAAACCAGCCGCCAGCGTTCCAGACGAATGAATTGTGCTGAAGGGAATTTTGGGGATCCATTTCGCGTTCACCAGCTTTCTACTGATTTCACACAGTCGGCGTCGACTGAGCTTATCGAGTTTTTGTTCGCTCGGACATCGAAAAATACAGGTATCGAATTGACCAATGAGATACAAAGGCAAAGAAAGGTTGCCATTGATGAACACCGACAAACGCAGCGCAGGCTTGGCAACCAGCTCCATGAGAAGAAGGAACGAGTCAACCCACAAATGCGTCAAACGGCTTGCAGAGATCCGACAACGAAGTAAAGAAAGATTGGAACACTGATCAGCACTCATCTTCGCTAATC
>JBAXBD010000977.1:0-2121 GCA_037142165.1 Schlesneria sp.
GTTTCCATCGGCTCGGTCAGGCGTGTCGGCGATTCGTTTCGGTTGCGTCCAGGCGGAAGACCCTTTTGCCAGTCTCGATCCATAGACGGCGGTATCCCCCTGGTACTCCCCTTCCCCGCCGTAATAGGCAATGTAAAGATCGCCATTCGCAAGTTCTTCGATACTCGCTGGATGTTTGTACTTCCCACCGGGGGTCTCGGGACCGAAGACTCGTTTGATTTCAAGCTCGGCCGATGCGGCGTTTGAAACTAAGAAAACCCACGTTGTGGTGAACAGCCAGAGGTTCATTCGATGAAAGTGATTCATAAGTCTTCACCAGATAAAGGATGTGATATTGTGTGTTTCCTCACGACGAACACTATCTTGACCGTTCCTGGGATGAAAAAAAATGGAGACGACTCAAAAGCCCCATATTGGATACGTTCTGTTTACGTTTGTGATGTTCTTTGGCGGGATTGCCACCGAATTTCATACCGTGCATCTTTTTCAGCTGGCTCAAGAAATTCAGACGTGGCCCAAGACGACAGGAATCGTCGTCCAGTCCGAAATCAAAGAGACGGGCCCACTTCAGTGCGAATCCCCCTCCAAGGAATCCTGCCAGTGTCGCCAACTGACATAATCGTGCCCGCTTGGCAAAGAATCTTGCTCGAATGTCGCGCGGGACAATCGTCCCTTGCCACGTATTCCACGCAGGACCAGCCCCCAAACTTGTCGCCCAATAGAGCGAAGCGACCAGTAAAACGGCTGGTTCCGAAATAGAGCCGAACCATGCCGCCAAAATCAGCGGAATAAAGCACAACCCTTGAAACCCGGCACACAACACGACCCACCACTTGTGCGATCCCATCATCCGAACGGCTGTGGGAGACATCAGTTGCAGCAAGCTGCCGATCAATTGAGGGACGGTTGCGATCAGCGCCGCAAAAATCTCACCCTTCCCGATCTCCAGAACAAAAGTCTGCAGATACGTTTCTCCTACGCCAACCATGACGCCATAAGCGGCTCCGTCGCCGATACTGAGCCTGAGATCACGCTTTAGTGCCGTCTCGGGCGGCAAAAGGGGATTCGGGGTCGGTGGTTTCGCGACCTGATCGCGATTGGGGTTTTGAGCCGGCAATAACAAGTCGGTTCCAGTCCTTTTCACCCCGTTGTCTGGGGAACACTCGTTGTCGGTTGTGAACACCACAATGAATGTTCAGGCAAAGCCTTCAACCGCCGGCAGCACAAAAGTCGGATTGGACGATGGTGATAAACTCCTGTATCGATGACATTTGACATCGGATACCTGTATGCTCCGCTGAATCTCAAGGAAAAACGGACTGTGATGAAAGTGGCCATGCGAACGTTCCATCGGGTTCAAACCACCCAAGTGCGAGGGGACTCCACCCGCACTTGGGCGATATATGCGGGATCTGGTCTTCTGTCAAACCCGTCTCAGATCATTGCAAATTGGCGACGTGCATTTTTTCTTGGATGCCTGTTGCTACTGGTGACAGGTTCGACCTCATCACAAGCTGAAGCAGCGGAAATTCCCACAGCGGCGGCACGGGGTTATGACAATCTGAGAACGCATCAGTATCTTCCACCCGACTTCGACAATGAAGTTTTTGATTCGTTATGGACCGTTTGGCCCGAACCTGAAAGATCCACCGCAGAAAAAAGTGATGCCGCAACTCGCCGACGACTCACGTTCTCTTATTACGGCGTGATTCCTGACCATGACGACACGGACGGCAGCCGCCCGGCACTCGGATACGTCGTTGATCGTGAAGGGAATTGGTCCATGAACTGCCTCGCCTGCCACGGCGGCAAAGTGGCAGGTCAAACTATTCCCGGTCTGCCGAATTCACACACAGCACTGCAAACTTTCAGCGAAGACATTCGAGCCGTAAAGCTGAGTCTCGGCAAGGCTCTTTCCCATCTCGATTATGGCTCAATTCAAACGCCACTTAACATGTCCGACGGCACGACCAACGCTGTTGTGTTTGGAATTGTGCTCGGAGCCTATCGAAACCCTGACATGACTGTTGATCTGACTCGCAGATTGCCTCCATTGCTGCATCATGACGTCGATGCACCCCCGTTCTGGAATGTTCGTAAAAAAAGTTCGCTATATATCGA
>JBAXBD010000978.1:0-2119 GCA_037142165.1 Schlesneria sp.
ACGTACCGCCGTGGCAAAACCGCCAGCGTCGGTTCCCGAAAAACCTCTCCCGCAGAACGGAACGTCTTCCATGAACGAAGCAATTGGTATGATTGAAACAAAGGGCCTCGTCGCGCAGATCGAAGCTGCAGACGCGATGCTCAAGGCCGCCAACGTCACATTGGTCAAGCAGATCCAGATCGGTGGCGCTTATGTCACAACAGTGATCCGGGGCGATGTTGGTTCGGTGCGAGCCGCCGTCGATGCCGGTTCCGCTGCTGCGTCAAAGATCGGTGAACTCGTCAGCGCCCACCTCATCGCTCGTCCTGAGAAGAGCTTGCTGGATGCATTCATCTGATCGGAGTTGCAAAGCGCTGGGTCGACGTCTGTGATCACCGTGATCAGCAAAGGATACCATGAAAGTACTCGTCGCGAATCTGGGTTCGACCAGCTTCAAGTACCGGCTGTATGATCTGCCCAGTGAAGTTCAGCTGGCTCGCGGTGGCATTGACCGTATTGGTCAGGCTGCCAGCGCGTGCTTCGTAGAAATTCATGGCAAGAAGCAAGAATCGACGCTACCCGTCGGGGATCATGCGGCTGCCGTCGGGATGTGCCTGAATCAGTTGACTGATCCTGAACATGGTTGCCTGAAGTCGGTCAGCGAAGTTGCGGCAATTGGTTTCAAAGCTGTTTTTGCTGGTAATCTCAGTGGTGTTCGCGTCGTTGACGATGCATTGCTTCAGAAGATGGAGGACTTGTCCGACATCGCTCCGGCTCACAATCCGATGTATGCCAAGGCGATGCGTCAGCTTCGATCAGCTTTTCCGCAAATTCCACTGGTGGCCGCCCTCGAAACGGCATTTCACGACACCATCCCTGAAGCGAATCGACTGTATGCCATTCCTTACGAATGGTCGCAGGAGTATGAAATCAAGCGATGGGGCTTTCACGGCGCAAGCCATCGTTATCTGAACACGCGGATGGCGCAGCTCCTTGGACGTGACGATTTGAAGATCATCACCTGCCATCTGGGGGGGAGCAATTCGTTGTGTGCAGCTCGCGGCAGTAAGTCGCAGGCGACGAGCATGGGAATGAGTCCTCAGACAGGGCTATTGCATAACAACCGGGTCGGCGATTTTGACCCGTACGCGTTGCCGATCCTGCTCCGGAAAACGGGAAAGACGCTGGAGCAGATACTCGAAGAATTGTCGAGCAAAGGTGGGCTGCTCGGGCTGAGTGGCCTCAGCCAGGACGCACGTGATATCGAAGAAGCGGCTGCCAAGGGGCATGTTCGGGCTCAGTTGGCATTAGATGTCTTCATCGCATCAATTCGACAGTATCTCGGTTCCTATCTGACAGTACTTGGTGGAGCAGACGCTATCGTGTTCAGCGCCGGGATCGGTGAGAATTCATCGATCATCCGTGACGGTGTTTGCAAGAACATGGAATGGGCCGGAATCGAACTCGACAAAACGAAAAACGAAACTTTGCCACGCGGAAGCGAGAGTCGGATTTCAAAGGACAGCAGCCGCGTTCAAGTTTGGGTTGTTCCGACGAACGAAGAAATCGTCGTTGCACGTCAGACGGTGGAAGCGATTGGGAATGCAGCCAGGGTTTAAGAATCATGAATTTGATCTTCATGCCGGTGGCCTCCATTGCTGGGGCAAGGCAAGAGGACAAAAGCATCTGCTGAATCGATCAGTAGAATATCAACAGGACGAATCATGTTTCTCGCACGCGTGACAGGCAGTGTGGTTTCGACGCAGAAGGTTGACGCGATGGTCGGCCAGAAACTGCTTGTCGTTGAACCATTGCGCGTGAACGAGAAGGATCAGTCTGGACTTGTTTCGACCGGACGAACATTCATCTGCGTCGATACAGTCGGGGCAGGCGAGGGTGAAGTGGTCTTGATCGTTCAGGGTTCGAGTGCCCGGTTTACTCCGCAGACCAAACCACTGCCAATTGACTGCGCCATCATCGGGCTCGTCGATTCTGTGCATCTCGGATCTCGGTCGGTCTTCGACGCGAAGGCTGATGCGGCGAAAGGGGGACCAGGATGAACGTCCAGGCCCCGAATGAAACCAAACGTCACTCGTGGATCGGCACCAGTCAGATTATTGCCGTTGGCCTGATGCTCGGG
>JBAXBD010000979.1:0-2119 GCA_037142165.1 Schlesneria sp.
AAGTAACTCACAGCCCCAGAGAATGGGAAACTGTCGTGCAGGAGGATCCCGCCAGTCGAGAACCAGTCCTTGCCCCTTGTTGAAACCGTTCCGACGAGCATTGTACATCGCCAGATCAACCGCTTTCGATTCATAGTCGCTGATCGTGACATTCAGGCCGCAAGCCAGTCCCGCCAGACCGACGATTCCGATTCCCGCGCCGATCTCGAGTACGTCAGCATCAGCAGGCCACTTGTACTTCAATATTGCTGAGACCATTTTTAATGCGGAAGGCCAGAGATAGGCCCAATAGGGCATGTACTGGTCGCGATCGAAGGCCTCATGAACTTCAGGGTCCTCCAGAAACGCGTCCGGTTCTGCCGGAAGGGTCAATCGAAATGTCTCCCCTTCAATCGTCCATTCACGCTCCGTCCAGCCACCAGGGATCGCCGGTAACTCTTCGGGTTGACCGGCGAATGTCTGTGGATGTTGACGATATTCCAGCGTATCTGGATGAGTCGTTTCGGTACCGGACATCGGAATCATGATCTCGAAAATCAGTGTGGATCGACCACAGGCATTGAAGCGGTCATTTCAGCAGGTGTTGCGGTCCAGGTGGCTGGATCTGCTTGTGGTATCAAAGGGGGGCCACTTGCGATAGTCGGATTTGGGGAATTTGTTGAGCTGACCATTTGCTGAGCCATCATCGGATCTGCCGCGACGACCGGCTGCTGAAAGGCCGTGGCAGGCTGTGCTGCGATTGAACCGTTCGGCAATGCCGCCATTGTCGTTGGTGAATCGAAGTTAGGCAGCGGATATGCCGCAATCACCTGACCATCTTCACTAATACGACCATTTCGACCGACGCGTGGTCGCGGGTTTGATCTTGGATCTTCCAACACGATCGCTTGTGCGTCGCTACCAAACAGACCCGTCGAAACCATCGCTGGTGACGAGGTCATAGTCGGTCCACCTGCGACCATCGGGGCCTCATACGGGTTTTGCATCATCGCAGCACGTCGCCCGTTACGGCCCGATGTGCCAGGTTCAACCAGAGTGGCAAGACGTGACTGGACTTCCGGCTGATCCCATTTCGCGGCCAACGATCGTTGATAGTAAGCGGTGGCTTCATCAGCGCGACCACTTTCATGATACAGTTGCCCAAGGTGTGCCAGTGCCGTCGGATGAGTTGGATTGGCTTTCAGTGCGTTTCGCAGCGACTGTTCGGCACCAGCGACATTCCCGGTTTCTCTTTGAACCCATGCCAGTTCGACATTGGCTTCGGGGACATACGGTTGAGTTTCAGCCCATCCCGCGACCAGGTCCTGAGCTTCTGCTGACCGACCCTGACTGGTCAGGACCTGCGCCAGCGAATGATACGTCGGCTGGTGCATCGCGTTGATCGTAAGGTTATGCCTCAGAATCTTTTCGGCCGAGGCAGCATCACCCTGCTTCTGAACGGCCATCGCAAGATTGTATCGATAATCAGCGTTACAAGGGTTATCGGCGATCGCTCGTGCGAACTGATGACGCGCCTGGGCATAGTTCCCACGATTGTAGTGCTTCATCCCGGACCGATTCATGGCCCAGCCGCTGGTGCCATTGCAACCGACATTCAAAAGGACCAGACCAAGCACGAGTGCGCGACATAAGCCGCTCGGCGACAAGAGGCCGTCAATACGCATGATTCCGCAGCTCCTGATAATCGGGAGGTGAAATTTAAACCGCCGAGGACTGAACGAATTCAGCCCGTTGCGTGAATTGTGTAACGAGATGTGTTGTGGGAGATGGAGGGCGGGAACATAGTTCAGAAAACCAACTCCGACAAGACAACTTTCCTCGAACTCCCGTTTCCCGGGCCAAAAGTGAAAAAATAAAGCCGAAACTCACGAAAACAGGTCGAAACTGCCGGTCAAACGCCTGGCAATCTCATGTGCCACTGCTTCCCAGTCTTCGGAGAAACAGTGGCTTCACTTCCGATTGGTCGAAGAGCACTGCTCGACCCAAAGCAGTCAAGCAGTGGCAAATGCTTTTTCATTCGTCCCCGATTTCGGGGCAAAAACCCCTTCACGCTCACGTCGACTCCCTTACAAACACTTTCTTGCCAGCCGCTCTGCCGACGTTCCACTCAGCCTCCAGA
>JBAXBD010000980.1:0-2111 GCA_037142165.1 Schlesneria sp.
TAATGGTCGTGACTATTAATTGACTGCTCCTCGGATATCTAATTTGACGACCGTCAAGTCCTGGTGACTTGACGGTCGTTTTTATTCGTTGATTCTCAAGCCATTACCCAAATCTGTGATTCGCGGGCCATCTTCGACGTCGCGCTCAATACGGTCAAATGTGCATCGAGTTCGTCCTTGTCAATCCGTTCTCACGATCGATTGCGTCTTTGCGTTCGCCAGTCGATAAGCCAAGCCCGAATTCGGGCCAATTCTTGTGGCTCATACAGATGCCCACATTCCTGGCCAAAAAGCTCACCTGCTTCCGTCCGAGTGAACAATGAACCTGGCCAAAGCTCTGATCCCCAATAGTCTTGACGGATCTCGGGCCAGTCTGGTTTGGCGAAGACATCCGCATTGCGAAACCAGAAGAACGCACCACTGAAAAACCAGTGGTGCTTCGCGCCACCCTCCCAGGGTGTCGTGCGAATAAAGGGACCGGTCGTCGGATGATGATCCAGCGACGCCTGGACGTACTCCGGATCGTCGAGGCAGACTTCGTAGAGCATTTCTGTCCAATCCCTCGTATGCATCGGATCGTCGTATTTGACCCCTTTGGCGTGTCCATAAAACGTGACCGAATCATCTTCTTTAGGGAGTGTCTCCAAAAGCTTTCCGAACGTGGCCACTTCGCCCAGTTGCGGGTTATTGGGAACAACGATCCAGTTGTCGATTCGTATTCCATGAAAGGCCGCCTGAACGGTCTCCAGCGACTCGGCCTCTTCTGAAGTTGCGACACCGATCGATCGGATTCCGTCGAACTGATTGATTCGTTGAAGTAGCTGATCCACGTTCCACAGCCAGACAGAAGTCGATTTCCGTGGCCAGATGTGGTACATCAAATTTCTCTTCCTGGCCCGCCGCGCAAGTGAGGGATTTTTACTCGCATCGACATCGTTTCCGTCGCCAATGCCAATAAGACCCTCGCTTGTGCGTCGGGCTGAAGTGATGTCGGCCAGTTGTTGTTCGGCTTCATCGGCACTGGCTGCGACGATGTGTTCGAATCGAGTGAATTCCAGCGACTGCACGCAGGGCCACATCAATGACGGATGGTACAGGCAGACGCAGGCTTTCCCTTCGCGAACCGCTTCGGGGATGACCGCTTTAAACCAGCCATGCAATCCTTCTCTGACATTCGGCGAAGCGATCGCCTGGCAGATGCCACGATCCAGCCGGTGCTCGTTCTGCCAGTGTCCACGATGCCAGCCTCGCCGCTCGAGCTCGATCGCGACCTCCATCGACGATTCGAGAAACACAGCGGGGATAGGTCGATTCTCCCATGTTTGATCAACGCTTGAGACGTGTGCCGGGTCGACCCAGAACGTGGCAGAATTGGTGTTGCCGCTGATGTTTGAGGGGCCGCCGTCCTGGCCAACCAGCCATTTTGCAGGACAGTAGATTTTCAGATTTCCCGATTCGTGCAGCCGCCCCAGGTGATGATCGATATGTTCGCCGTTTTGAAAAGGAACGTTGTTCAAGTGGCGATAGAGTTTTTCGTAGCCTCGCTTGTGAACGGCAAAGCAGTGGGTTCGATTGACATTGAAGGGGATATAGACTTCGTCGGTGATCCGTCTGGGTGGATGCTGAACTTCGTGAAGCAACTGGCCGCCGAGATAGACCTGTTCCCAATCATTGGGTAATTCAGCCAGAAAAGCGGCCAGCTGCTGTTCGAAGTCGGGGCGGAAGATGGCGTCGTCTTCAAAGACGATGTACGACTCGACTCCCGTGTTATAGCAGTGTTCCAGGATTTGCAGATGGCTGCGATAGCAACCCCAGGCGCCGCGGCCAGAGGTCCACCAGTCCGGATGTAAAACGGTGTCACCGTGCACGGCGGGCCAGACGGTGACCGGTTCGAGACATTTTGGTGCCGACGCTTGAAACGTGGTCAATCGATCGGATTTGAAAGGGAGGTTAATGACGAATGATTTGTTGAACATGTTTCTGGCCTGTGCAAATGGAATTAATACAAAAGAGTTTTGACCACGAACTTCCCGGCGCGAGCATCGCGGGCAACCCAATCAGGAGAAGAATCTGAACCACGAAACACACGAAGTACACGAAAAAACAGTCGA
>JBAXBD010000981.1:0-2108 GCA_037142165.1 Schlesneria sp.
GGCAGCCGCCGAACGGGGAGCCGCAATTGCAAAGATGATGGGAAGTTCGGCCTTTTATTCGGTGATGGCCGCCCCCCTGGAACTGACTTATAACTTGGCGGACTCAAAGCCTGTTTTTAGTCCCCTGCTCGGTGGATACGATATTCGCAAACCCAGAGAGAACGCTATGTCGACTACAAATGCTCTTGGACTGTTGGAAACGCAAGGTCTCGTCGCTGCATTACATGCGACCGATGATATGTTGAAAGCATCGAACGTCACGCTGGCTGGCAAAGAAAAGATCGGTGCAGCTTACGTCACGATCATGATCCGTGGCGATGTCGCTGCCGTACAGACTGCCATCGAAGTCGGTCGTCAAACAGTCGAACGCCTTGGGGGAAAGCTAATCCTGGCGGACGTCATCGCTCGCCCTCACGCCGACCTCGCCGCTCTGCTTCCGTAATTTGTTCTTCCTGAGGCGGCAGAATAAAAAAAGAATGGACGAAGAAAATACGCCTCGTGGGATTGTCCATTCTAAATATTCGGGCGTTAATTGATTACCCTTTGACCACCAGTCGTTCTTTGATTGAGTGTTAGAAAGGGACTTCAATGCGCATCGGAAGCATCCGATGCAGTGGTATACAACCATCACTGTAAATCTTGACACCGCGTTACATTACTTCGAAATGGGTAGTGATTCTCATGCGAATTTGACATTCACCGAAGAGATGTTGCGTTGCTCGCCCGTCCGTGGTCCTGATGTTGAAGCGACTCTGGAACACTTTGCGATCGTCTCTTACGCCGTTCCTTCTGATCGCGTCAGGCAATACGTTGATCCGCAGTTCAACCTTGACTGTTTCCCAGGTGCACACGGCGAACGCTTCGCGTGGGTCTCAATGGTCCCCTTCAAGGATCAGGACTTCCGGTTCGCTGCGGTGCCACCATGGCTGCGGTTTCGGTTCGGATAGACGAATTATCGAACCTATGTCATCGAGCACTCAACAAACCGCCGCGCCGTTTGGTTCTTCGGTACAATGTTTGATTCATGGAAGGTGGCTGCACCTCGACATTTGTGGAAACTCCCCTGGCATCGAGGGCGTATGCAGTTTGATTGCATCTACGACACCAACGCAGCCCGACACACGCGTCATCAAGCGACTACGAAAAGTGATTGGGGCCCCATCGAGCTGGAGTTGAGCGATTCAGGGGAGCCGATCACTGCCTTGGATGGATTCCTTAATCTGGACACCGGTTTGGTCGCTCTCACGCATCCGCTAATCCGAGTTTTCCACAGCCATGACGGCCGATTAGGAACCTTTTCCATCTGGCACGACAAGATGAATTGCACAGCATGTCACGTGGTGAAAGCAAGAATCGGACTATTTGATCGATTAGGAATCGTCCCCTACGCCGAGCAATCCAAACCCCACCGCGTGCTGATTCAATACCGCACAGAATTCACGATCTTCTTGCCACCAAAGACTTATGCGACGACTAAAGGGATTACCGAACCAAGACAATGAATAGATGGCCGGAATGCCCTTCTTTGAAACAAGAATCCAATAATTGCTGGTTCATTTCGGGGACGAAGCGTTTTGGGTGGGCGAGAGTGCCGTGGGTGAAGATGGTTTTCGACCGTAAGCTTTGCCAATGCCATAATACTTCGAAACCACAGAACTGGAATTGGCATATTATGGCTACCGAGGCTTCCAAGTCGGGCTAATGTTTTACGGTGTTTCTTGTGACAGTTGTTTAACTTTTGATCGACACAAATCTTGTGTTGCATCGTAGTCATCGTGTGACTGATCCAGACTAGGGTTCAGGCCGATTGACCACCTCCGCAGGGGAGGTGATGTCTCGCGATCGCATCTCAC
The DNA here is from genome assembly GCA_037142165.1 of Schlesneria sp. Classification (GTDB taxonomy): domain Bacteria; phylum Planctomycetota; class Planctomycetia; order Planctomycetales; family Planctomycetaceae; genus Schlesneria. Next base: position 1,854 of record JBAXBD010000981.1, read on the forward strand.
TGCGGCGCCGATTGAACCTTGAGAAATCAGCTTCGAGGCTTTTACTCAGTTACTTGGCCCGAGAGAGACTCTTCCATCGGTTTTAATTCTCCAAGCGAGCCTAGTCGTCGCAGCTGTGGCCATTTTCCTGCGACGCCGAGGACCACCAGAATTGCCCCTAGCCCGCCAGCGACGACTGACAGGACTGGGCCGAACAGTTTTGCCGTGGCTCCTGATTCCAAACCACCTAACTCGTTGCTGGCTCCGATAAAGAAC
>JBAXBD010000982.1:0-2106 GCA_037142165.1 Schlesneria sp.
ACTTTCTACTTACTACCGATCAACTCTCTAGCCGCTTCGGCGCCCCCCCCCCGCGGCCGTCTGAGCGTGCGGGTTCGTTGTTTTCTAATTCTATTCTTCGCTGTCTTCCTTCGAAGTCCGTTCGACCCATTGCATGAGTTCTTTGAACTGGTAGGCAAATGCCGGCTCGTCCGTTCCCATGGGGCTTTTGAAGAACGAGCCCAGGTGTGACATGACTCCGCTGGTCCCTCGTCGTGCTTCGCGTTCTGTCAGCCGAACCAGATCGATGACGAGTGGAGCAGCCAATAACGAATCACAACCCTGCCAGGTAAATTGCAGGACCATCGGTGTTCCGAGGAACCCTTGAAAATGGATGTGATCCCAGGCGGTCTTCCAGTCGCCCATCGATTCGACGTATTCGATGGAGACCAATGTTTGCGGCTTGTATCCAAGAATTTCCGTCAGCAAGTGGTCTTTCGATTTGACCTTGTTGGCTTTGTTGGCCGGATCATCGAGGACCTTGCCGTCGAGATTTCCAAAAATGTTGTGACCAACCCAGCTCATCACTTTCAAATTGCGAGCGGCAAACATGGGGGCCAGTACGGCCTTCATTAAGGTTTCGCCGGTCTTTCCGTCTCGACCGACGTGCAGGACCTGTTGATGCCGAGCATATTCGTCGAGGCCTGGTAAGTCGGAGCCGATTGATGGCGTGAAATTCACAAAGTGACTGCCGCTTTGCATGGCAGCGATGGCGTAGAGGGTGCTCGCAGGGAGTGGCGAGTGACTCTTTCCCGATAGTGATTTCTGGACTTGTGACCAATCCCACGTTCGAACTTCGTCTGGCGGAGGGGGCTCAGTCGAGGAGACATTCACCACAATGACTCGGTCCAGTTTATTGCTTTCTTTGAACTCTGTGATGTCTTTTGCCAGGCGCGAGACCGCTTGGGAGGCGGTCTCGTTCTTAGTCTTCAGCACCAATGGTCCGGCGAAGGATTCGATTTTCGCCCCGACATTGTAAAGCGTTCCAGGGCGAATGTTGCGATCAAATTTTGCAAGTTGTGATGAGATTCCCGCGAGTGTTTTTTCATTAAAAACGTGCGACTTTTCAATCAGTACTTGCGTTTCGGCCGAGTAGGTCGTTTCGCGAATTTCGTGGCCGCCGATGACGATCTCGTCCCACTGTATCAGGTCCAGCGGTGCGAATGGAGGGAGCGAAGTGACCAGACCAGTCGTGTCAGAAAGTCCTTTTTTCAGTGCTGCCAGACCGACCACAACGGTTGTCGCCACACCACCCCAGGCTCCGACTAACCAGACGCCAACTTTCCGCTTCGCCATACCCTACGCCTTCCTGTGATGCAATCGCCATGTTGTTTTGAGCGTCAGCCACGCATTTTTTGATCCGTCACTCTAGCAGAGGGATTCGAACACCGCGAGGGCGCTCGCGTTCAATTTAGAGACTCCAGACACGGATTTCGAAATGGGCAATTCCATTTTTGGAGTCACAATTCGATCGGCATTTGGTTTTTTGGCGAAATCGGTAGAATGCGTCATGTCGCGGCCAAGAGGATGATTGGCAAGATCCATCCATGTCAAAAAATGAGACGGAACGATGAATCGTTGTGCCTTGGAAGAAAAAAGCCATTTTGGCATTCGATCGAGACGAATTTCGATCAGATCATCAATCGCATTGATCACGCTTATCGTGTGCGCTGTCGGAAAAACCGGGTCCGCGCAAGAGCCGCTGCCACTTAATGACACGGCCACTCCTGCTAAACAAGGTTGGAACAGGGACGCTGCGTGGTCTAAAGAAGGAAAAATCCCGAGTGAGCCTTACGAGGTCTGGGACGCGCTGGGGCCGTTTCGATATCCGCTTGCTTTCACCTCGATCATCGTTGTCTGGTTTACAATTGAGCGGCTGGTCGTGTTGAGAAGTGGCCGCGTCATTCCGCGTCATTTTGTCAAACGATTTTTCGAGCATATGGAGGCTGGAAATCTCGATCCCAAAATGGCGATTAAATTGTGTGAAGACAACGGCAGTCCAATCGCTTTGGTTTTGGCGAACGGACTCCGTAAATGGGGCAAGAGCAGCGTTGAAGTGGAACAAGCGATTATCGACGGTGGCGAGCG
>JBAXBD010000983.1:0-2104 GCA_037142165.1 Schlesneria sp.
CCCTGATGCCCTCTTCCGCGCACACGGCGAATGTGCCCCCCAACCTGCCTCATTCTCCCGACGCCAATGAAAAAGACGCCAGTAAAAAATTTGTGGAGAATTGTGAGTATCGGTTGTTTCAGCGGCCTGACGATGCGATTCACCGAGGGTTTGATAAGCAGGCGGAAGCGGATCTGGCACGGGAAGGTCTGAACTTCATTTCGAACTTCGAGCCGCTGACGCGAGCGGATGTCGAAGACATGATGGACAAGGTGGTCGACTTTGATGCTTTCACATCGCCGATGAAAAAACTGCTGGAATCGGTGCTGGCTGCTGAAAGCGGCTACATTGTTTGTTCGGATAATCCGAGACGAGTGGGGGGGGTTCCGTCAAAGAATCCACGGTATCTGCAGGATCGTCCCGATCTGGTATCGCCGATGGATCGATACGTTGCCGAGATGGGAACTCGGTTCTGGCGGAAAATTCCGGCAGATATGCCGGTCCATCTTCCGGTCAACGCGGTGCTGTCCGGTCGCCGTAATAACCCGCCGGAACGCGCCAAGGGAATTCGCAGCCTCGCGGTTTACAATCCGATCCATTATCAGGAACTGCCTGAACTGTTCATGGATTATATCTGTTCTCTGACGGGCAAGAGCCCTTCGACGACGGGTGCCGGGAGCGAAGGGGCATTGACCAAGGGGCCGTTTAACGCAGTGATTCCCACGGCAGATATCAATACGGCGCTGGTTTCGATGATCCTGACCGGCCTGTCGGGATATTCGACAGCAGCCGGACATATCGGCCCGAACTCACGATTCGATCACGACATCAGTTTGCTGGTCCCCGAGATCTGGTGCCGGATGTCGCCGGACGAACGTGATCCTGAATACTTGATTCGGGAGCGACTGCTGGAACCGGTCAGTGACCTGAATTACAAGGGCGAAACGATCCCGGCCAGTCGACTGGGCTATCGGATTACCGAGCGATTTACACGTCGCTATTTCGGTCGGATCTTCGACAACCCGGACAAAGTTTTTGATAAGTCGATCTTGCAGCCAGAGACTCAAGATCTGGATTCGTTTGCCGACGGCGTCAAATACATTGTCGAAGCTCAGCAACGATCCGCGTTGCAATACTTCGAAGATGGCTCGATTGAAAAAGCCTGTCCTCCTCTGAAGATTTTGCTGACGATTATGGCGTATGGTCACTACGAAGGAAAAACCGAACGGGACCCGGAATTCCGGAAACTGTTTACGCGAGAATCTCTGCTCGCCAGTGACTGGTATCGAGAGCGGCTGGAAACGAAGCAGAAGCGGGACATTCAGCTTTGGGAACGTCATCAGGCGTACCTGGAGGCCTATTTGAAGGACCGCCCGAACGCGGAGACTGTGATCAGCGATATCGCTCATCGTCAGCAGATCGTGACTCATGAGCTGAAGCGGCTGCGAAGCCCTGAGTACCTCAAGGAACTGTACGGGACGATCGGTGCCGAGCCGCGACTGTAGGTGAGCCCCTTTTTTGTCTAAGCTCAGTTGAATATGGGTACCGGCATGCGCCGGGGTTGGCGATTCAGATTTCTGATTTGAAATTTAAAATCTGAAATTTCAAGCTTTTCAAAATTGGCCGTGTAGATCGATTTAACGATATAAGTCGCCTGATCGGCCAATTTTGAAATTTGAACGCCCGACCCCTTCTTTACACACCGACTTTGCCCTTTCGATCCGATATAGAGTATAGTTGATGCGTTAAGGTTTTCGGATTTGGCGAGGGAATTGAGTCGTGCAGGTTCATCAACATTATACAGGTGTCTCGCGTCGGGAACTGCTTCAGGCGGGTTATTCCGGACTGCTGGGGGTTGGCCTGACGTCGGTTCTTGGTCAGCGATCCCAGGGGGCACCAGCACAGCGATCCGAAGCGTCACGATCACCGAAGTCGGTCATTATCGTCTTCCTGACCGGTGCCTGCAGCCACCACGACACCTTTGACATGAAGCTCGAAGCCCCCGCCGAGATTCGGGGCGAATTCCAGCCGATCGCGACATCGATCCCCGGCTATGCGATTTGCGAGCACCTGCCGCAACTGGCCGCTCGGGCCAATAAATATGCGGTGATCAGAACGTTGTCAC
>JBAXBD010000984.1:0-2094 GCA_037142165.1 Schlesneria sp.
CGACGCGCATTGTATCGGTGAGTCGCTGTAACAACCGGCGAGCCTCTTCATGTTCAGGGTCAACCTTCAGACATTTTTTCAGTTCGTCGCGAGCCTCGTCATTCAGACGGTGCGAGATACACCAGTTCGCCAGCGCCACATGCGTCGAAGGGGTTGGATGGACGACACTGTCCCTCTGCTGGCGATAGGCTTCTTTCAGATCATTAACAACGAACCTGACTTCTTCGGATGCGACTTGGACTCGTCCGCTTTGTTGTTCGACGAGATATCCTCCCGCGTTTCGACTGACCACACCCGACATGATTCGTCCCGACGTCAGCATCACCAACCGCTCACGAGTATCTTCAGGATCGGGATTGGCTCCCTGCTCTCCGCGTACCGCCATCGTCGCCAGCCCCAGGCAGGCAAAGATCGAAACAATCCACCACGCGCTGCGAAAGCGGGCTGTTCGTTGCGATAACATGACTTCTGCTTGATATAGGGTGGTGAGATGATAAGAAGAGTGCGGGACCGTACCCAAACCCTAAAAAGTCGTCAACATCAGTCAAAATCGATCACTCTGCCGAGCCTTTGCTTAGGAAATTCCCGTCTCGCCAGAATTCGAAAAAAAGTTGATCAACTTCGACATTATTAGCCAATTGCGGTGTTTTGTAGGCCTTTGTGTGTTTTTAAACCTGGCCAATTTGGTCAACTTACTTTCAAAGTTTTTCGTCTTACTTCCAACTGTCGCACCGTGCGCGGGAAAAGGTGGGAGTGGTTAGGGAACGCTAATCATCGCCAATCAGAGAAAACACCGTTTCACGCGGTTTCCTGATCCCGCACGAGTCTTCTCTTTTCTTCCATTAGGGCGGATTGCTGAAGATTAGCGTTTCACCCCACTTCGCATTTCGGCCGTAAACGCCGAGGACTGATTTCGTCATACTCCGTGAATCAACCAACTTGCATTTGAATGAATCAGGAACTTGTGCAGCCGGGGCCGCCTCGTCGTTCAATTTCCTTGCTGGCAGAGTTTTTCGTCAGCTTGCGCGGATTTCTTGTAAGACTTGCCGTTGGCTGTTGTGTTATCTTTATCGAAGTGAAAATAACCCAATCTGACCGATCGGCCTCTCGTGCTCGAGGCATGGATGACATCTGTTCCGGAAACTCGATCCAGCCTGCTGTTGCGGCTCCGTGATGCACGGGATCAGCATGCGTGGTCGACTTTTCTCGAAATCTATCAACCACTGATTTATCGTGTGATCCGAAATCGCCGGGTTCAGGATGCTGACGCCCGTGAAGTGACTCAGGAAGTTTTGCTGGCGGTAGCCAATTCCATTGATCAGTGGGAAGCCGATCCCCAGCGCGGCACGTTCCGGGGCTGGCTCACCACGATTACCAGAAACCTGGTCGTCAATTTTTTGATCAAACAGTCACGACACCCTCGTGGGAGTGGAGACAGCGATTTTCGACGCGGACTCGAATCCCTGCCGGCTCCGGCCAGCGACGAATCGGCATTGTTCGATGTGGAAGAACGCCGTCAGATTTTTCGCTGGGCAGCAGGCCGAATCCGGCCAGAATTCCGCGAGGCCAACTGGCAGGCCTTCTGGCGCACTGCGGTGGAAGGTCAAGGTGCGATCGAAGTCGCTCGGGAACTCGGTATTTCACCGGGGTTGGTGTACGTCTCACGAAACCGAATCATGAAACGGCTGAGGGAAAAGGTGGAAGAATTTCGAAAGTTGAACGACTGATGAAAAGGCTTTTAAAGAGAAATTTGAAGAGTTTTAGAACACTAATCTACGCTAATCTGCACTAATGGAAGAGAAAAAGGAATGACCTAAGAGAAGAGGAAAAGTGGCAAAGAAATTACAAAAAAATGTTTTTCTTGTTTTTTTCTGATTAGTGCAAATTAGTGAAGATTAGTGTTCCCTAACCTCTTATGCCTTTCTCCTCCGTTCAGCCTTATCGCTGGCTTGGTGTTCTGAAACACTGAAGAAATTTGACGAGTTTGAAATATGTTTGCTCGAACTTCTGATTGCGATCGTGAACGACTGAAGCTGCTGCTGGATGGGCAGTTGCCTGAGGCGGCGCAGACGGTGGTCGCTCGACATCTGGAGA
>JBAXBD010000985.1:0-2093 GCA_037142165.1 Schlesneria sp.
CCGACTACGGACGCTGCCGCAGCCTCGCCGGCAAGCCCGTGGAACGATGGACCAGAATCGCTCGCACACGAACCACTTGTCGCAGAACACTGTTCCATCGACGATTTCACAAAGATCGACCTGCGAGTCGCCCGAGTTCTCGCGGCCAGCGCGGTCGTCGGTGCCGATAAACTGCTGCAATTGACCCTCAGCATGGGAGGCGAGGGAACGCGGAACGTGTTTGCAGGCATCAAGAGTGCTTATAAGCCGGAAGACCTGGTCGGACGGCTGGTCATTTTCTGTGCGAACCTCGCTCCGCGCAAGATGAAATTCGGTATGAGCGAAGGAATGGTTCTTGCCGCAGGAGCGGGGGGACAAGAGATTTACCTGCTCAATCCCGACAGCGGTGCCAAACCGGGTCAACGAGTCCATTGATGGCACGAAATGTCCAACACTCGTAAGAAGCCTGAATTGGTCCGCTGCCCTTGGGCCATTGGCGATCAGTACGTCGAATACCACGATCATGAATGGGGGGGCCCCATTCATGACGATCGCCTTTTATTCGAGTTTCTGATCCTTGAAGGTGCTCAAGCGGGTCTGAGCTGGATCACAATTCTCAAAAAGCGAGAGAACTATCGGGAAGCATTCGATGGCTTCGATCCGAACATCGTCGCCCATTATGACGAAGCAAAACGCCAGGCCTTGATGCAGAATGCCGGCATTGTTCGTAACCGACTCAAAATCCAGTCCACGGTCGAAAACGCGATTGCGTTTCTGAAAGTGCAGGACGAGTTCGGAAGCTTCGATCAATTCATCTGGCGTTTTGTCGAAGGGAGCCAGCGTCAGAACGCATGGAAATCAATCGGTGATGTCCCCGCTCAAACGCCTGAATCCGATGCGATGAGCAAAGAATTAAAGCGTCGCGGTTTTCGGTTCGTCGGTACGACAATCTGCTACTCGTTCATGCAGGCGGTTGGGATGGTGAACGACCACCTTGTGACCTGCTTTCGGCATTGTGAACTTCAAGTGAAGGCGTAGCGTCGTTGGCTCGTAATCCATCGATGTCACCAGTAAACTCCTATACCACTCACAAAATCAGGCGTGCTGATTTCAGCGGACATCAGATTTTCGTCTGACGTGATATTCCCATCAGTAAACGTTCCTCTGCACTCAATTCAAGGAGAAGCTCCCGTGTTAACAAACTGGCTTTCAAAATCTTTTATGACAATGGCCATGGGTGCCATCCTGGGATACGGTGCTGCCAATGCTCCGTTTCAAAAGCCTCAGACCCAACCCGCCGTCGTCGAAGCACAATCTGCTCAAACGGTGAAGACTGTCGAAATTGCTCCGCTGAAGTCCGAACGACCAGGCTGTTGCGTCGGTGATCTCAGTAAAGCCGACCAAGTCGCACTCGTCAGTCATAACCAGCTTGTCGCTGCGTCGCTGGCTCAAACCGGGAAAAAGCCGAACATTGTTGTCCTCTGGGGTGACGATATCGGTGTTCACAACATCAGTGCTTATAACCACGGCATCATGGGATATCACACGCCGAACATCGACCGCATTGCCAAAGAGGGTGCGCTGTTCACGGATTCGTATGCTCAGCAAAGCTGTACCGCCGGTCGCGCTTCATTCATTCTCGGACAGCACCCGTTCCGGACGGGACTGCTTACGATCGGGATGCCCGGCAGCCCGCATGGTATTCCTGACTGGACTCCGACCATTGCTGACCTGCTCAAAGAACAAGGTTATGCGACAGGTCAGTTCGGGAAGAATCACCTGGGTGATCAGGATAAGCACCTGCCGACGCTGCACGGGTTCGATGAATTCTTCGGAAACCTTTACCACTTGAACGCCGAAGAAGAACCAGAAACCTACTACTATCCGAAAGACCCCGAATTCCGCAAAAAGTTTGGTCCGCGCGGTGTGCTCCATTGTAAGGCGGATGGCAAGGGTGGCCAGACCATCAAGGATACCGGCCCGTTGACCGCGAAGCGGATGGAAACCATCGACGAAGAAGTTCACGCCAATGCCATGGATTTCGTTGATCGAAACGCCAAGGAAAAGAAGCCGTTCTTCCTCTGGTACAACAGCACCCGCATGCATGTCTGGAC
>JBAXBD010000986.1:0-2088 GCA_037142165.1 Schlesneria sp.
TCCGCAAGCAGCACCGGAAAATCGTCGTGATCTGGATTAATGCCGATCCGACTTCCGTGACACCTCGACTGCCAAAGCGGTGTTGCAGCGGCATCTGCCAGTGAAGCCGATCGAACACCGAGTGCCAGATTCATGCGCAATCGTTTGACGGCGTTGCGATGATTATCGAACTGGCTGCGTCGTTCTGCCGCCTGACCTTCGATCCCTGTCGGTATGTGACGAATGACCACAGCCGATTCGGTCTTGTTACGATGCTGGCCTCCCGGCCCCCGACGTCGTTCGTGTCGGATCTCGCAGTCGCGTAACAACAGTTCTGCCGGAATCGTCGCTGGATGTTCTTCGTTTTCCGGCAGGATTTCAGTCATGTTCCTGGTCTTTAATGACGCTGACTCACTTCAGGTTCATTTCTTTGGCGTCTGGTCTTTGTCATCAACCTCGGCATCAGCCGCGTCGGCGTCCAATGGAGCGAGCAGATCGAGCCTTTTTCGCATCAGGTGAATATCCATACTCGCGATGGTGATGACTTGTGAGGTCTCCCAGGCCAGCGGCATGATGAACTTGGCATCCGTTGGAGTTCGGACAACAAGCAGCGCATTATCGCTGGTCAGTTCGGGGCGAGTCAGACGATCGAGTGACCGATATAACAGCTTCCCCGGATGCAGGTCTTTCTCGATCATCACATAGGGTGGATCAAAAAAAACAACATCGTAAGGATACCAGTGTCCCCCTTGAGCCTTGAACGAACATCGCAGACAGTCAACTCGCCAGCACAATGTCCGGTCTTCGACTTTCAGCATTTCGACGTTTTTGACCAGCAGCTCATGTGCACGGTGGTCCTGTTCACAGAAGACGACACTGGCGGCACCGCGACTTAACGATTCGAATCCAAGCGTCCCTGTCCCCGAATAGATGTCGAGCACTTTACTGCCGGGAAGCCGATGCCGAATGTGGTCGAACAGCATCACCTTGGCTCGATCGATGATCGGGCGAGTTGTCAGACCGGGATTGGTCAGTAAAGTTCGTCGACGAAATTGTCCAGCAATAATTCGCATTCAAAGTCTTTCGGTGAAGGCAGCTCGCCTGACGCTTTCAGCGTTTCGGACGAGTGGGACTTATGGGACCAATTGGACTGACAGGAGACATAAGTCACATCAGGAATTTGCAACGTTCGCCTTTGATTGCGTCATCAGCAAAGCAGTTTGACGAAACGGTGCAATCCCTATTCTGCGGTATCTCGCGACTATTTTCGACCGACCGACAATTCTCGCGACTCTTTGACATCATCCCATTCATCGAGCGACATCACAACTTCTCTTGCCTGGCTCCCATTATAGCCACCGACAATCCCATCTTCGGCCATCCAATCGATCATTCGTGCACCCCGACCGTAGCCGACTCCCAAAGCCCGTTGCAACAGCGAAACGCTACCGCGACCTTCGCGAATGACGACTTCGACGGCCTGGTCGTAAAGATCGTCACGGTCGCGAGGCTCAGAAGCACCGCTGCTTTTTCCTCCCTTGCCTTGAGCGGGGGCTGCTTTCAACTGGACGAGTTCCTGGTCGTATTGTGGCTCCTGATCTGCGAAGAATTCAATGACTTTATTCACTTCTTCGTCGCTGACGTAAGTTCCTTGAGCGCGTCGCAGGGCACTCGTTTCGGGAGCCATGTACAACATGTCCCCTTTTCCCAGCAACTTGTCCGCTCCCATCTCATCCAGGACAACACGGCTGTCCATGCGACTGGCGACCTGGAACGAAATTCTCGCTGGCAGGTTCGATTTAATCAGACCTGTAATGACGTCGACAGTCGGCTTCTGCGTTGCCAGGACGAGATGGATTCCAACCGCTCGGGATTTCTGAGCCAGACGGATGATATGTCCTTCAACATCCTTCCCGGATGTCATCATCATGTCAGCCATTTCGTCTGCGATGATGACGATGTATGGCATCGTCTCGGGGATCGTCGTCGCTTCTTCAGTGCCGGCTTCCAACCCAAGCTTTTCCAGGACTTTCTCACGCCCCAGCTTATTGAAGCTGTCGATGTGACGGACCCCGACCGCAGAAAGCAACTGGTATCGTTCTTCCATCT